>JAUYBG010000023.1 GCA_030693205.1 bacterium | reverse complement strand
CACATTCAAAGGCGTGGCCACATTGCCGCTCGGAGGCGCGACAGTCGGTTCGGTCCAGGCAAGGACAAAATAGGACAGGGAAAGAGAGATTGCCAAGACTGACACGATGAAAGCGAGAGATTTGGTAAGTTGTGAAAATTGAGGCATAGGTTTTATTTTTATTAAATTAAAAAAATATGCTTAAATTACTTTTTCTCCGGAGCTGTCAAACTTTTTATCACATCTTCTGAAACTGATTTTGAATCAGCAGGAGCTGTTAAAGAATCGATAACATCCTTGGAAATAGCCGCTGAATTTTTATCGCCGGAAACAGGAGCAGTCAGACTGTCAATGACTTCTTCCGTCGTTTTTGAAGACGGCGATTGCCGGGTTCCGCCGGAATTTTTTCCCGGATTGTTTTTACCCGCATAAAAAACCGCCAAAGATAAAACCAGAATTGAAACAAAAATTAAAATTACCAATAACACAATTTTAACGATAGGTTTTTCATTTTTAATTAATGACATAGAATTATATGCGTTTAATAATCTAGTATTTAAAAATCCTAGTATTAAATAATTAAACTTATATTAATCTTGCTAATATGGTTTATTATACCACAAAAATGAAAAATTCTCTAAAAAAGTTATCCACAAACTCCTATTTTGTTATTTCCAAAAATTCTTTTTCGTTTAATATTTTAACGCCTAATTTCTTGGCTTTTTCGTATTTACTGCCCGGATTTTCGCCTGCCGCGACATATGAAGTCTTGGCGGAAACCGCGCTCCCGATATTGCCGCCCAAAGCTCGGATCTTCTCGTGAGCTGCTTCCCTGCTCATTGATCTCAATGTTCCGGTCACCACGAAAGATTTTCCCGCCAATCGCCCTTCCGGCGCTTTATCCGCAATGATCTTCACCCCCGCTTTTTCCAGATCATTGACGAGCTTGATATTGCCCGCGTCGTGGAAAAAATCACAAAGGCTGGCCGCCACCACTGGACCGACATCGCGGGATCTTATCAGATCTTCAACGCTCGCTTTCTTAAGATTGGCCAAATTTTTAAAATGAAGCGAGAGATCATAGCTCATTTCTTCCCCCGCATGATGAATGCCCAAAGCATAAATGAACTTGCTCAAAAATATGGTTTTTGACTTGGCTATCGCGCCAATGAGATTATCAGCGGATTTTTCGCCAAAGCGCGCCAGCACTGAAATATCATCCTTGGTCAATTCAAAGATATCCGCCGGCGAGGTAATTAATTTTTCATCCACAAGGCGCTGAACGATCTTCTTGCCCATTCCTTCGATATTAAAAGCCTTTTTGCTGGCAAAATGTATCAACCGCCGGAGATCCTGCGCGTAGCATTTTTTATTGGCGCAATATGTCGCCACTTCGCCTTCCGATCGGCCTACCGCACTCCCGCAAATCGGGCATTTTTTCGGCATCTTAAAATCTTTTTCTTTGCCGGTCCGGAAATTCGGCAAAACTTTTACCACTTCGGGAATCACGTCGCCAGCTTTTTGTATCACTACCGTATCGCCAATCTTCAAACCCAAACGGCGAATTTCATCCTCATTGTGAAGCGTGGCCCGGCTGATAGTGGAACCCATTACCGAAACAGGTTTTAAATGCGCCACGGGAGTCAGCGCTCCGGTGCGCCCGACCTGCACCACAATATCTTCGACGACTGTAGTGGCTTGTTCGGCCGGAAATTTAAAAGCGATCGCCCAGCGCGGAGCCTTGCCGGTATAACCCAGCCGCCTCTGCCAATCTCCTGAATTAAGCTTTAGCACGATTCCGTCTATCCAATAGTCTTCCTGCTCGCGATGTTTCAGCCAATATTCCCAAACCTTTATCGCCTCTTCAACATTCGCGCAATGTTTCCAATTTTTACTAACCTTAAAACCCAATTCTTTTAATTTTTCTAATTCTTTTTCTTGAGTCGCCGGCAGATCGAAATTCCCCGCCCAACTCAGATCGTAAATGAAACAATCGAGCCGCCGCTCGCGCGCGATTTTCGAATCAAGCTGGCGGACAGCTCCCGCCGCGGCATTCCTCGGATTAGCCAGCAATTGCTCGCCGCTTTTGGCGCGTTCTTTATTCAGCTCTTTCAGTACCGATTTAGCCATAAAAACCTCCCCTTCCGCGACGATATCAACTTTTTCTTCCAGCTTCAAAGGTATACTTTCGATCGTCTTAAGATTTTGCGTCACGTCTTCGCCGATCTTCCCATCGCCCCTGGTAGCTCCGGTTACGAATACCCCGTTCTTATAAGTCAGCACCACGTGCAAACCGTCAATTTTTAATTCCGCCGTATAGTCAGGCACCGCATCGCCTTGGACTCCGCTATCACGCAAAAAACGCCTTACCCGAGCGTCGAATTCTCTTATTTCGTCCGGGGTAAAAGCGTCATTAAAAGACCATTGCGGCACGATATGCGGCACTTTTTTAAACTGATCCAAAGGTTTCCCGCCAATTCTCTGCGTGGGCGAATCAGGCGTGATAAATTCGGGAAATTTTTGCTCAAGCACATCAAGTTCGTGCTTCAAGGAATCCAGCGCCGCGTCGGAAATCTCCACTTTATCCAAAACATGATAAAGATAACGGTGATAATTTATCTCTTTTTTGAGTTTTTCTATGCGATCTTTGATTTCTTGTTTGTTCATAGGCGTCTCACTGATCAAATAGGCTATTTTAAGCGCACATCGGCATAAACTTGCGGTGAGCTTGTCGAATCCATCCGCTTTTGTTATTTAAAAATTTATTTCAATGCTTCTTCTGACCGAATTATATTCGCCGATTGACTGAATTTTGGTAATAGTACGATAATCGCCCGGCGTATCTTCCGTGACATTCAAACAATATTGAGCGCTGTCCAAAGATGTCCATAAAGGGCATTTTGCCGCTGTCGGCTCTTTTATTATATGATCATACAAAGCTTGTTCAATCCCTGTTTCCGCCGCATAATACGCCGTTACTGATTCTCTGCTGCTTGAAGATATTCTTAGTTCGGTTGAAGCGACAAACGAAGTTCCCAGAGCAATCGCTAAAACCGCTGCCAAAATTGACATTACTATAAAAATCGTAGCAGCGCCTCGCGAGTTTAACTTTTTTACTGAAAATTTTTTCATTTTAAATTACTGAAATTAAATTACTTTGAATTACAAAATGGCAAATTTGTCATAGTGAGCTTGTCGAACTATAGGCAAATTTGCGTTAAACTAGGCTGCCCTTCGACAAGCTCAGGGTGACAGTAAAGCTATTTCGTAATTCGCGATAAATTAATAAATACGCGGCGACACGCTGGTTTGCAGCTCCGTTTCCCCGCCAGCTCCGCTTTTAGCTTTTGCTTTGATCCAAATAGTGATAAAAGGAGCGGCCGCGGCAGGACCAGTGGTCAAATTCCAGTTATTAACCATAAACTTTAAATCGGTTATTAAAACCTCGTCGGACGAGATCGCCTGAGCGCCTCCGGTGCCGCCAAAATCATTTCTTAAGATTTTACTGTTCACGCTGTCAAAATCATAAACTATTGAAGATGAAGACATATTTTTAAAAGAAATTTTGGTAAAACGGCCATTCTTAACTGTTACCGGAGTTGCCGCGCCGTCATTAAACGTCAAATCGGGATTTACGGTATCTGTTTGCGCCATTCTCATTTCCTTAACCATAAATTCCATTATATAACGCAAATTATCCGCAACGTTTTGTTTTGCGACTATTGTTTTTTGCGCTTTTAACGCGTTTATGAATATTCCCGAAGCTGCGGTAATCACCATTGAAAAAACAGACACCGCCACCACAAGTTCAACAAGACTGATGCCTTTTTCGTTATTGATTTTTTTAAAAATTTCCAACGCCATTTTTATTGTCTCCAATTATATAAAATTTCGGTTGCGGTTAAATATTTATCTTGCCCGCCCTCGCTCCATTTGACTGCAACTTTCACTTCAACTGAATCGTTTGATTTTTCATTTAATGCTACCAAGCGGTAAAAATCGGTAGTAACATAGCCATACCCAGCTTGATTTCCAAAATTATCAGAATAACATTTTGAGCCATCCGCAATTTTCGTATAAACATAAATTTGGCACTTAGAACCACAATCATCAATATTTAATGGCGGTGGCATTACTTTACCACTGATAGCAGTATTAGCGCAAAAAAATGTTATTGTCTTATTCGGCGGAATGTCTCCTTCGATATTATGCTTCCAATCCAATTCTCCTTTAAGCCAATTGGTATCGCGAACATTTCTCACTCGCTCCATTCCATCCTCTACTAAACCCGCGGCGACTATTTTATTTTTTTGA
Organism: bacterium; assembly: GCA_030693205.1. Classification (NCBI taxonomy): domain Bacteria; species bacterium. Next base: position 89 of record JAUYBG010000023.1, on the reverse strand, counting down.
AAAGAAATATTCCTTAAATTATAGTTTATCAGATTCAAACTGCCTATCAAGCCGATAGACAAGATCGTAACCGCCGCCATCACTTCAAC
>JAUYBG010000022.1 GCA_030693205.1 bacterium | reverse complement strand
GCCTTTGGCGTCAATATTCAAAGCTTCGTCCACGCCGGAAGAAAGGACGGAAAGAGCCACTCCGCCGGCCGCGGCCGCGGATTTGATGTTAAGGCCGGTCGCGGAAGAAACGGTGGAAGCATCAATTTTAAAAGCGGGATTGGTGACGCCGCTGGCTCCGACGACCAAAGCGGTAGCCGAAGCGGAAGTGATCGTTTCCGTGCCGCCTATCGAGAGTCCGGTCAAAGTTCCGAGAGAAGTGATATTGGTTTGCGCCGCGCCGGAGACAGTGGCGGCACTGCCGTCAATGCTCGTGATGCCGGTAAGGACTAAAGCTCCTGAGGCTCGGTTCAAGGCCACGGAGGTCATACCGATAAAAGTGGAAGAACTGTTGGCCGCGCTGTCGCCGGTGTTGGTGCCGGTGGCCGTGCCGCCGCCGGTGGCAAAGTCCGCGTCCGAGAGAGCGGTGTTGAATTGGGCGGTGGTGCCGGTGATCCCGACAATGCTTGTCTGGTCCCCGGTGTTAGCGCCGGAAATTGTTGCATCGCCGGAAATTGTCAGAACGCGATTGGCATTGTTAAGAGTTACGGTCAATGTTTTGTCGGAAACCGTCAGATTTTCCGTATTGGCCAGTTTCAAATCAAAAGCTCCGGTGCCGGTGGAGCGGACACCGAAAGAAGTGAGAGCACCGATTGAACCGCCGGCAATAGTCGGCGCGGTTCCAAAGACCAATGCTCCTGAACCTGTTTCGTCTGAAATAACTCCTTTAAGTTGGAGCGATGTAGTTAAAGCAAATTGAGATAACGGATTAGCTACCAGTGCATCTCCGCCTCCGCCAATTGTTACCCAAGACAATGTCCCAGTTCCATTTGTTTGTAAAAATTGGTTTGGTGTCCCGTCGTCTACCGGAAGAGTCAGAGTGTATGGCGAGGATGTTATACCCGATTGTATAGAAACAGTATTGCTATTCGCAGAATTTTTTAAATTTATAATTCCTGTTATGGACGAAGCTGTTCCCAAAGTAAGCCCGCCTGCATTTACCGCACCGGCTAAATTAAGCGCTCCGGAATTCAATACCGGAATTTGATTGCCCGCTGGAGTTTGCGACGGAGTAAACCCTCCGACCGTATTGGCATTCACGGCAAAACCGGAAGAAACAATTCGCTGGCGCGGGCTCAAATTATCAAAAGTCACTCCGGCGCAAGAACCGCTTACTTGCGCGGCCACGTCAACATTTAAAAAAACGGTGTCATTGTCTTGAAAATTATAATCAAGAAGATCACCGCCTGCCGCCGTATCGCCGACACCCGCGTTAAAAATTCCATTTCTAACATTGACTATCATCGTAAGCGGCGTTCCCGTGGGCCAAATCTTGCTGTCCGGCGCCCCGACAGTCACGTCATTATAAATAGAAAAGCGAAAACAATAATTTTCCGGTGGAACACCGAGCAAATCGCCCGAATTATTTAAAAGCCTTCCTTGATAATTTAAAATTTTTGGCGCGCCGGCAACCGCTTGCGCCGAAGACGGAAGAAGATTAAAAACAGACAATACGACAAGTATTATTGAAAAAATAAAAAACCTAGAATTTTTAATTTTAAATTCTGATTATTTCTCATTTTATTTATTCAAAACAAACCCCCTATTAACCTTTTTGTTTATGTAATATTATACCATATTTTCACCAAAACAACAAAATACCGGATTTTAGCCAATTTAAAAAACTTTTATTCCACTCCCCGGTTAAAATGTCCGGTGGTGGTGTTTTCCGTAAAACCAAAATTACCGGATAAATAATTTTCCACGATTTTTAAAAATTTTCCCGAACCTTCTATCGTCTGAATTATCCTGATATTATCGGCGTCTAAGTTGTTTATGCCGGTAAAATATAGCGGCACAGAATTTAAAATTTGCATCCGGCAATTGGCGCAATCCGTAAAAATCGGAAAATTTATTTTTTTCTCATCAGTTATCCTGCATTTCCTCTCACCGCAAAACGAAGTTCCACGCAACACGCAATGTTCAGCGATCATTAGCGGCAAATAACCGTACACAACCGCTTCTTTTTCCATTTTCTCGCAATTAAGATCATTAATTTCACTAAGCGTGCTTTCCACAGAAGCGGTAAAACCCGAAAAACCTAGATCCTTCATCTCCCGCACCGAATAATTATTAAAAATATTCATCGAAAAATCTCCGATTTTTTTGGCTTTTTCAGGTAAGATCCTCAAGTATCCGAGCGCTGGCACCAGAAATCCGTCATAGTCGGCAAATATTTCTATTTTTTCTCCTTCTCTAAAAATCCTTGGCAACGCCTGATAAACTTCAATATTATTTTTATGGAATTTTTCAACATTAATTTTAAGCGCGGTATAGATCCGGCTGATTTTTTTATTCGCCAGCTCATCCAAAACCGCCGAATCATTCGATTGAATGGCAATCCGCCGTCCGGCATTTACCGCTTTATCTGTCATTGCGAGCCCCGTATTCGGGGCGCGGCAATCTCTAATTTCGGTTATGGGTTGCTTCGTCTCCGCCAGTGGGCGGATTCCTCGCAATGACAAAAGATTCGGCGTTTCTTTTTTCTCGCGCTTAAAAGAATTTATAATTTTTTTTTCGAGTTTCTGCGCGCCGTCGCGGCGCAAATTATTTAAATTTTTTAAAGGAATATAAACTTTCCCGACGATCTCAACATCAATTTTCTCGACAAAAAAAGGCGTAGCCCCAAGCTTAGAGAGCTGTTTGCGCGCCGCGTCTTCCGAAGTCTCGATCTTTATGGCGCTTTCCGCTTTTTCCCCTTCTGTTTTTACGCCATTTATTTCCAGAGAAATATTTTTTCCTTCCTTGGCCCGGAAGATCATTCTTGCCGGGGTCTTTTTTTGATAATTTTCTTCTGCCAGCGCTTCCAATTTTTTATTAAGCTTATAGTCAAAATTTTTATAAACTTTGTCCCCGACCCGAATATCTCCCTCGATAAAAATATTTATGATATCCCCGGACATTTTTTCCACCCGGAATCCGATATTTTTTTCCTGCCCTTCCCGCCCCCAAATTTCCAGCCCATCATTTACTCCCACGTCTTTTGTCCTGATCTTTATTGCGCCGCGCCGCGCTTCTATCACCAAACCCGCCAATACGCCGAAATTTTTCGATCTCTCGGGCGAAATCAGATCTTTGGGTTTTTTATCGAGCAAATAGCCGTGAGAAAATCCTCCTCGATTAAAGATCCCGGCCAATTCTTTTTTATCCGCTTCCAATTCTTCCGGCACTATTTTTTCATTCCGCGCCAAAGAATTTACCGCTTTCCGATATTTTTCCAGCACTCCTCCGACATACGCCGCGCCTTTCATCCGCCCTTCAATCTTTAGTGAATCAACAAATTGAATTTTATCCAAAATATCCAAAGCGCACAGGTCTTTGGTGCTTAATAAATATCCCTCAGTGTTCAAGCTTTCACTCGTTTTGCTGTCAACCAACGCATATTTTTTCCGGCACGGCTGAGCGCAGCGGCCGCGATTTCCACTGCGTCCGCCGATCATCGAACTCAAAAAACATTGCCCGGAATAGGAAAAACACAACGCGCCATGAACAAAACATTTTATCTCGATTCCTCGCCTCTTCGGCGAGTCCGCCGTTGAGGCGGATTGCAGCTTACTTTTAATATCGCAAATTTCTTTTATCGTCAGCTCCCGCGCCAGCACCGCTCTTTTAAAACCCATTTTTCCCAAGACCAAAATATCATTTAAATTATGCGCGCTCATTTGCGTGCTGGCGTGGAGCGGCAGATCAGGCCAATATTTCCGGGCAATATTAAAAACTCCCAGATCCTGAACGATCAAAGCGTCTATGCCTTCCGCGTATAGAAAATTTATATAATCAAAAAGCCCGGCAAACTCGCTGTCTTTTACCAATATGTTTACTGCCGCGTAGCACTTCACGCCTCTCAAATGCGCGTAGTCAATGGCTTTCTTGATTTCCTCCCGCGTCAAATTCACCGCGAGATTTCTCGCGCTAAAGTCTTTTCCGCCAAAATAAACCGCGTCGGCTCCCGCCTCCACCGCCGCGATAAAACTTTTCCAATCTCCTGCCGGAGCAAGAAGTTCAGGTTTTGTCATAATTTTATAAATATTTTAAATCTACAATAAACTTATTATAAGGCGAATGCGGTATATTTTTTTATTGAGGACTCGGGCCAGCTTGCACCAATAAACCGAATAAATTAAAAAATATTTTGCAAACACATTTGATCAATTAAGAAAAACCTTATAGCGCCCGCCGCAAATAAAAAAATATACTGTATTCGCCACTCTACAATTATATGAATTTTTCCGCTAAATAAACCACAAAAGTAAATCTGATGATCTTGCCGAGCAGCGCGTACAGCGAAAAAACCCAAAAATTAATTTCCAAGACCCCGGCAATACCCGCAAAAATATCCCCCACAATCGGAACCCATGTAAGCAAAAGAATCGGTGCGCCGTAACGCTCAAATATTTTATGATACTTTTCCATTTTTCCCTCTTTCTTTTCCGGTCTTTTTTTTAAGATCTTTTCCCTGCCAAGATATCCCAAATAATAGGTGGTGCAGCTTCCGAGATAGCTTCCGATAGCCGCAACGGCGATGATATAAAATAATATATTTCCATCAAGCGCCATCTTTGCAGCAATCAAATCCGGCGACAATGGTAAAATTGTCGCGGCTAAAAAACTGGCCGCAAAAAGAGTTAGGTATGTTATTATCACTATTGATATCATAGATAAAATCTTAGAACAAACGAACAAAAGAGAGAAGCGCGCCGCTCCTCTTTTCTGTTTTTCACATACTAAACATAAATATTTTCTATACGCTTTGCCGTCCGTAACTTAAGGCAATGGACTGGTTGAGGGACTGGGCGAAGGACTGGGCGAAGGACTGGGCGAAGGGCTTGGTGTTAAAGTTTCCAAAGGTATTATTTCCGCCGGAGGTTCTTCCGCGCCGCCGCTCTCTTTCAATCTTAATTTTTCTTTTATATTTTCAAATCCCGCCTTGTCCATAACAGTGGTTTTTTCTTTCACTATTTTTTCGTCCAAGTTAAAAACATATTTATTGATTTGCAGCAAAAAATTAACCACTAAAACAAAACTGCCGATTGCCAAAACAATAACTAAAAAACTCAAAAAAGCGTAGATCTTATCTTTTGTCCGGCTATTCAACATGGTAACAAGATTAATTTTTAATGTAAAGCTTGGCTTTAAAACTTAAATGGCTATTGTCGTTAAAAACTCCCGCGCCATTATTAATGCTAACGCTTCCGATCTCAATGAAATAAGGAAGCCTTTGCATTTTTTTAAAATAACTTTCAAACGATCCGAAATTGCCATCAAGGCTTGCCGAAAAATCAATGCTTCTCATTCCGCCGATGATCTGCGCGATCCCCGAAGAATCAAAAATTAAATTTTGGGTATTATTAGTTTCACTTGCCAGCGCGTCCAGGCTCGTAACCACTTTATCAAGGCCATCTTCTTTAGGCAAAGATTTTTTCAGAATCGGCAACCCGTCCCGCACCAAAGGATAATCGGTTTTAAGAAAAGAATAATTTTCATCTCGATTTTCCAAAACCTTCAACATACTGCGTGATTCATAAATATTCTTGCCGCTTGCTTCAATTTTATTTTTTAATACAAAAGACCCCGCACTGCCCGCGACAATGATCACAAAGATCGTTATGATTAATTTTACAATTTGACTTAATTTCAACCCATTAGAAATTTCCATATTTATATTTTCTTTATTACTTGCCTCGTTAAAAATAATTTATTTATTTATTTCTAACGGGTTTCATATTGTAAGCTATTTCAAATTAAAACTTGTACTAAAAGGAATGTTGCTTTTTTGAGCGATGTTTTGCACGGAAAATTTTACGTTACTGAAAAAAGAAGAATTGGCTAATCGGAATTTAAACGCGTTTAAGTCTTCCCTGGATGAAGAAACCCCGGAAATTGCGATCACACCTGAAATATTATCAAAACTGATGCTTGTCAAAGCTATTCCCGAAGAATTCAAACTGCTGATCTTTCCCATTATAGCCCCGTAATCAGTGCTGGTTTTGGAAGAAACGTTTAACAAGTCGCTGACGTAGCCATTGAATTCTTTGGTTTCCTGGTCAATTTTGGAATAGTCGGCGGGCATTTGCATGTTGCTTCTGGTTTCCATTTGCCGGCTTAAGTCCTTTCCCAAATAAGAAATAAAAAATAGCGAAGTCGTAAAAGCCACTATGTAAAACAACATTATGGTCGCCACTACGATCAAGATCGAGTTGGCAAAAGAGGTCATCTTTTGCGTTTCGTAAAGACTTTCCGTGCCAACCGGCAGCAAGCTGATAATAGTATCCTCGCTCCGGGGAATAAAAGCGCGCTTGGCCGCTCCTCCCACGGGAATCCAGTCATAATTATCTATCGAAGAAATGCCGGAACTGGCTTTTTCGATCAAAACATCTTTGTAATCTATCTTTCCAATGATCTTATCCGCGTCAAAACCCTCACTCATCAATAAAACTTTTTTAATTTTTTCCTTATTGTACTGATTTTCAAAATAATACGACAAATTCTTGATTTTTGTTTTCAAAACTTTGCTAAGATCGCCAATATCTTTGATCGGCGCGCCGCCGGAAGCTTCCTGCCAAAATTCAAACTGGCTGAAATAAGAATTATTACCGCTATAAATCATGCTGGTTACGCCTTCGTCCGTCAAATAAAAAAACAAAGTCGGTTCACCGGTTATTTCCGCCGCCCGGCCGATCGAGAGCGTTGTCGATTCCAAAGCGATAAGACTGAAACCATTCTCCTCCAAAGCGCTTTTATAGGCGTTTACTATTCCTTTGGGAATAATATAGGTCAAAATCTTGTCTTTTACCTTGCCGGTTTCGATCAGTTGCCAATCCAGATAGCATTCGCTCAAAGGCAAAGGCGAAGACTTGGCAACATTAAAACTAATCGCTTCGATCAATTGTTCATTCGTTAAATTTTTTGGAAATTCCAAAATATCGCTATAAATATTATTTTGAGAAACAGTAACGATCGCAAACACGGACAGCGCGCTCCGGGGTTTAAATGTTTTTTTGAGACTAGCCAAAGCGGCGCTTAGTTTTTTTCCATCTTTCACCGCGCCATGATCGATCACGCCCTCTTCCATGTCCACTTCGGATTTTCCTTGAACGGAAATATTGCCAAAACTATCTTTGGCCAAAGCCAGCATCCTAAGCTTTCGATTGCCTATTTCAATACCGACTATTTTTTCTTTGGGAATCAAAAGATTTAGAAAATCCATTTTTAAAATTTATGCTTATGTAAAAATTTAATTGCATAACGCGCCGGATTTCCGGCATTCTTCCCAAGACACAATCGTTACTTTTCCATTATTATCATTGTCCGTATCAGTGTTAAGAACAACTCTGATCTTTTTAGTATTCACCCCCACCGCGCCGGTGCTCAAGATCTCCGTTCTTTCCGCCGCTGGGACGTCTTTGCTGACCACAATATTCGCGCTACCGGTAGTAAGGCTTAAAACATAACCCGCGTTGCTGTAATTTTTATTTCTGACGACTTTCTGCATCGCATCCTTCGCTCCCGCTTCGGCGATATAAAACGCGATAGCGGCTTTATCTTGATTGTAGGTAATATCGCTTTGAACAAATCCGGAAAATGCCATCGCCAGCCCCAGCGCCAATAAAATTATCGACAGAGCCAAAACCGAAGACAGAGCCATGGCGCCTTTTTCTCCCCAATATTTTTTATTATTTTTAAACATCTTAATTACAATCTCAAAGACGCGGTTGTCTTGACGCTTTCAAAAAACTTATAATCTCCCCTTCCGTTATCATTATAGTCTATTTTGAGATTTATTTGAATAGTGCTACCCGCGCGACTAAAAATTTCCGGCGACATGCTGACGGTAACCTGGTCCGTTGTAATGTTTTCCGTAATTTCTCCCGGCAAACCGAAATTTTGCGTTCTTCGTAAAACGCCACTCGAGACGCTGAATCTCGTAGTGGTCTCATCGGCAATTTTAATATCCAAAATATTCCCCGATCCCCCGTCCGCCAAAGTCGCGGAAATGATCTCCTTCCCGGAACGCACCTCATCCACTATCTTCTGGCTGGCAAAACGCAAATTTTGCCTGACTTCGACGCGCACCTCTTCGCGCGTGGAACTGGTGGAAATCGTAAAAAAAAGATTAACGATCACTACCAAAAAACCCGATAAGATGGCGATATAGATCAATAGTTCCAATAGCGAAAAGCCTCCATCAAACTTTTGTTTAGTAATATTAAATACCATATCGTTTTTCGCAACTTTTTGATTTATGATTTACGATTTATGAATTACGATAAAAAAATGCTCTTAAATCGTAAATCGTACTTCTTAAATCTTCTCCTATGGCGACCAATTCACCACCACTTCATCAACCCGGGGATTAATTGATCCGTTGGAAGCGCAATCGCTACTGGAACAAATTATGATTTTATAGCGAAAATAGCGCTTGTTGTTATGATTCAAGGCGCAATCTGTCTCTATGGGAATCGGGGTATCGACATCGGCGATATAGCTTGTGCCGGAAACGCAATCCGGCCCTTCAAATACCCAGGGGCCAATGCTTGAATCCGAAGTGGCAATTTGCAAACCCACCTGCCCGATAGAACCGCCGTTAAGATTTCCTTTCCAGGTCAAAGAATTATAAGCCGCGCCTTTGGTTATTCCCGTATCCACCGTGGAAGATATGATATAACCTAAAACCGGCAAAGTGCCGGCTGTCGGCGGGGTAAACTTGTAAGTGATAACCATTCTGGCATGCACGGCCGAAACATCGGCTCCCGAAACATCAATTTTAAATTCAAAAGGATAAGTGCCGGGAGACCGAATGATCTGCCCAAGGCAATATAAAAGCGAAGTATCGGTTGAATTACCGATGCCGGTATAAAGAATCTTAAAATGATTCGGTTTTCCGAAAGAATCGAGATTAAAAGACTTGGCGCGGGTGGTGGCGAAAGACTGAACGTAATCAGACCCTTGAGTGGCGCGGATATCGGCCGCGATATCGTTCGCGCCGTTCGTCACTCCGGTAATTTCTATATAAGCGTCTTTTATTTGCGGATCCTTTTCACCGATAAAAAGATCAAAAGGAACGGTGGAAGAATTTCCGTTTACCATCACTGCCGGATTCTGGAAAATAAAAAACTTCAGAGTCCTGGTTTGGTGCGAAGGAGGCTGTTTTTCTTCAGGAGCAAAACCAAAAACCATCCGGCTGGAAATTATCAAAACACCGGTTAAAAACAAAAACAAACAAATTATTCCGCCGACATTGAGGTGTTGCCTCTTGAAGTTGAAAGGACGTATCTCCATAGTTTGCCATCGGTATTATAATATAAATTTATGGTCGAAACCGTAGCAGTCGAAAATTGCGGCAATTCCTGAAGAGAGATTATGACCTCGCCCGAATCTCTCCATACGCTTGGCAGATCGGCGCCGCTCGCCGCGGAATCGATCTCTTTTTTGGAAACGATCTGGTCTCCCTGAATAATTATTTCATACCCTTTGCTCGATTTTGTTTTGGAAGAAAAAGCCAATTGCCACTGGCTGGATTTTCCTTCAAGAGTCACGGCGCCCAGAGATTTGATAAAAATCAAACTGGCGTCGCTTGCCCATTTATTCGCTTCCAAAACGGCCAGATCATAGCTTCCTTTCACGGTTAAGACCGCTTTTGATACCACTACTTTTTCAGATTCGGTTTTAGGAACCAGAGGCACTTCTACCGGCCCCTGATCGACTGTTCGCCCTTCTCCGCCGGTTATTTTTTCAGTTTCCGGAATAACCAGCTTCTCTTCAATGACTTTCGGTTTTTCCGGCGGTAAATTAACAACCCCGCCGCCTGTTTTCAAACCCTGAAAGATTTCCGGCGAAACAACATAGACCGCCGCCGCCAAAATAACAACAATAAAAACAACTAAGATCATTACTAAAGATTTTTGATTCATATTTTTTATTTAATGATTTAAGTTAAAAATTAATATAATTTATAAATATTGATACGCTCTTAATTTCAGCTTATAACGGTTCATAATAATAAGTAATGATGGCTTTGGCGCCAAGCAAAGAAGTGCTGGTCGCGCCGCTCACGCTGACAACAAGCGAATTATCAACACTGAAATTATCCGTGCAAGATACACAATCGAAGTTCAAAGAACTGGCATTTTTAGCGAATTTCCAAAAAGTGCTATTGGCACCCGGATCAGCCAAAACATAAGATGTCTCGGAGCTATTCAAATTAACAATAACCGTGATATCGCCGGTTCCGCTTTTTGAAATTCCGAAAACTTCAATAATAACGCTTTTTATAAATATATTGGAGCGATCGATCTTTGATTCGGAAATAAACGTATCGAAAGTCTTATTGAAACTGGTAGCGCCGGTATTCAATTGTTCGATGTAAAATTCCAAGGTTTTCATTACTCTGGTTCGAGGCGCCGTGGTCGTAAAATTATTGCAAGAATTAGCAACGGACGGATTATAAGTATAATTACCAATAGCATCGGCCGAACGAACCATATAATAATAATCTTTGCTGGCAATAAGGCCTGATAAAACCACTGAATGCGAAGTGCCTGAACCGGCCGGCGACTCCGGTTGCTTGTTGGCCAAAACGCTAAATGTCGCGGCCGCGCTGGCTTGAGCGGTCGGACAGACTGTGCCATACGCCACTTGCTGAGTAGCGCTTCCGTCGGTATTCCAAATAATAGTCGCCTGAATATCGGAAACATCAGTTTCGGCAACGCTGGAAATCACCGGACCGGTGGTGTCCACATAAAAATCTGTTACGCCGTCGGCGTTTCCGCCAAAAGAGATCCAGTTGGAAACTTCGTTGGTACCGGAATTTTTAGCTCTAGCTCGCCAATGATATAGTCCATCAGTTAATCCGGAAACCGTTACCGCGACATCGCTAAAAACAGTACCAGGTCCTTGAACCGCGCTTAAAGCGGTCGGCGCGCCGTCAAATGGTATGTAAGTTTGCTTAACTTCAACTTCCAAGACCATATTGATCGAAATCAAAGCCGTGCTGTCGCCTTTTAAGATAACGCTATTGCTATTGACGCCGGCGCCAATGGTAATTTGAGTCACACCATCCGGTTTAAATTGCCTCAAATTGGTCGGGTCAGTCGGCGCGGTAGAGACATAACTGAAATCTTTTGCATTGCTTTCGTAATCAAAACCGCCAACGCCGCTAATCACTTTTACCGCTACGATTCCCGCGCCGGCTGGCACTTTAACTTTAACACCTGTTGCTGAACTATCGCCATTTTCCCAACCCCAAGGCGTCTGAGCTAAAGCATTAGTCGTTCCGAACAAAACATTGGAGATCGGCGTGGTGTAAGAAAAAGCGTTCGGGCAATTAGCAGAACCGGCTTGGCAGAGATGATTTCCAATAACCGTTACGCTGGTACTTTCCGCGCCATCGCTGGGGCTAAGAGAGATGATCCTCGGCGCAATCCTGAAACCGGTATACGAGCTTGTTGTGGCATCGGAACGCGTAAGCGCGATACTGCCCGTATAAGAATCGTCCGCGATAGCGATCGGAACTTGCAAGGTGGAAATCAAGCTCGCTCCCCAAGAAACATAAGTTGGAGCGCTTGTGCCAAGAATAGTGAGCGTTCCCGCCGTAGCACCGAAGTGATTGCCATTAATATGAATTTCACCGTCTTTTAATCCGCTTATCGGACAGGCGGCATCAGTGGCATTATATTCACGCGCGGTATCTCCCGACAAAGTCTCGCAATTGGAAACAGAAGTGATCTGCGGATAAATATAGAAAGCGGAAGAATCATTTGATTGTTTGGTAGTCTGCGGATTTGTCACCTTGACCACGCCGGAATTAGCGCCAGTGTTTGGAATATCCACATTAGTGATCGAAACTGCGCCCCAAGTCGGAGTGGTCGCTGACGGAGCAATGGTATTGATCAAGAGCTGCGCGTTGCCGCCGCTGGTGCCAAAATGATTTCCCGAAATCGTGATCGTGCCTGTCTGTATATCGCCGTCTCCTTTGGCAGCGGTGAATCCCGTGATCTGCGGATAGATATAAAATGTTGACCAGGAATTTGAAGTTTTTGCGTCGGATTTTGTCAAAACAATGCTGCCGGAATCCGTGCCGGCATTGGGAATGCCGACGCCGGTAATTGAAGCCGCGCCCCAGGTCGGCGTACCGTCTTGTGTTTGCCCGTTAACCAAAATAGAGCCGGCGCTGGCGCCAAAATGACTGCCATTCAAAGTAAATGTTCCGTTCTGATATCCGCCATCGGCTTGAGTAGCGGCGGAAATACCCGTCACTCTCGGCCAAATATTTATCGCGCTTTCCGCATCGGTTGAATTAGTAACCTTATTGCTTGTGCCGGCGCCTTGAGTGACGATCGCGTAACCGGAATCAGTGCTGTCGGAAATGCTTGTCGGTACTTGAACTTTTATACAGGTTTCCGCCCAGCCGTCCGCGGCATCACAAGTGCCATCAGCCACAAAAGTCGCAACTGTCCCGCCGACGATCACGGCCGAACCGCTGGTCGGTCCGGTGCCGAATTTATTTCCGATAATAGTGAAAACTCCATCGGTATCGCCAGACGCGTATTCTCTGGCGCCGGTATTTGCGCCCAGCGGCGCGGTCAGAGAAGTGATATCGGGATAAATATAAAACGTCAGGCCGTCGGAATCGGAAACGCCGGCAACATAGACCATTAGACCATTCGTCGTCGCGCCGCCATAAGTCGTAGTCAGATCGGTCAAAGATAATTGAATAGTAATTGAGGTGGCGCCCCAGGCAGTCACTTTTGCGTCAGCAATGATCTGTCCGCCAGTGCCGCCGATCTTCACACAACCGGTGCCGGCGCCGCCCGCGCAAGTAGCGCGATTTCCGGCTGTAACACCGATAAAATCAGTGCCGGTAATAACAATTGTCTGGCTGATCCTGCCGCCGTCGGTAAGCGTGCCTTCCGTTGAATTGGAAATTGAAGTCGCGTTCGGTCCGCAAGCAACAGTATTGAACGTGGAAGCGGTTGCCCACCCTGACCATTCCTGGGAAGTTACTCCGCCATTGTCTTTGTGCCGTTCTCGGAAAGAATAGGTCTTACTGCAAGCGAGAGCCGTCTGTCCGGCTAAAAGTCCGGCAAATGTTCCATTGGTATTATTTACCGTTACCGAGATATTGGCGCTGGATAATGTTTCACTCCATTCAGGAGTAACAAACGTCCCTTCCTCGTCAATCTGCCATTCAGAATCAAGATGAGTGTCGCCGTCAGTGCCGTCGGAAAATGCCGAGCTGTTGATCGTCGGATTAAAAGTCACACCTGATTGACCGGCCGGCACGCCATTGGTCGGAGTAGCTGGCGCGAACTTAATATCATAAGTTAAATTATTAGAAGTATAGGTAGTGTTGGAAGTAATGTTTAAAGCGCCATCCGTTGCCGTGCCGGGAATTACAATTGAAGGAATAGATGTATCGGTCCAAGTGGAAGAGCCGGAAGTCACTGACCCGCCGATAAAATTAACACTATTGGCCGCGCTGAATAAAGTCGGACAAGTGCCTGACTGACAAAGATGGTCGCCCGCAATGCTCACTCCGGTATCGCCTCCGCCGCCTTTGAGATTAACCGGAGTAGTGGAAGCGATCCTGGGCAGAATGCGGAAAACATTTCCGCCGTAATAAGCATGAGTTTTGTTATCGCTTCTTTTAATGACAATGTCGCCGATGTAAGTGGAGTTAACGATAGCAACCGGCACTTGCGCCGTGCTTACTAATGTAGTTGTCCACGAAGTATAGCCGGAAGTATCCACACCCAAAATAGTCAAGGGATTCGCTCCGGCCGGCGTGCCGAAGTGATTGCCGTTAACATGGATCTGTCCGTCTTTAAGTCCGCTTACCGGACACGCGGCGTCAGAAGCGCTGTATTCACGCGCGGCATCTGCCGCCAAAGTTTCACAATTGGAAATAGAAGTGACTTGCGGATAGATATAGAATGTTGATGAGTTATTGGAAGTTTTGGAAGTGCCGGGATTGGTCAAAGTGATCACGCCTGAATCCGTACCGGTATTGGGAATATCAACCGCGGTGACCGAACCCACACCCCAAACTCCGACAGAGGAAGGAGCCACGCCGTTGACGGAAATATTGGCTCCCGTGCCGCCGGCGCCAAAGTGATTGCCGGAAATCGTAATCGTGGCAGTCTGAACATCACCATCTCCTTTGGAAGCGGTATAGCTCGAAATCTGCGGATAAATATAAAATGCGGCTGAATTATTGGAAGTTTTGGAAGTGCCGGGATTGGTCAAAGTGATCACACCTGAATCCGTGCCAGTATTGGGAATATCAACCGTAGTGACCGAGCCCACTGCCCAAGTTCCTATGGAAGAAGGAGCCACACCGTTAATAGAAATATTCGCTGCAACGCCGCCGGCACCAAAGTGATTACCGCTTAAAGTAAAAGTGCCATCCTGATAACCGCCGTCAGCAAAAGTAGCGGCGGAAATTCCCGTAACCTGCGGATAGATATAAAAAGCAGACGAGGCGTTTGACGCTTTGGAATCGCTGGCTCGAGTCACAGTGATCGTGCCGGAATCAGTACCCGCATCCGGCGTATCCACCGTGCTAATGGATGTTGAATTCCAAACGCCAACGCTCGCGGGATTTGTGCCATTAAAAGAAATATTTGTCGTCGCGCCGGATGAACCGAGATGATCGCCATTTATCGTGACCGTGCCGTCCTGATAACCACCATCGGCGAATGTAGCGGTATAGCTTGAGACGGTCGGATAAATATAAAAGTTCAACGGCGAGCCGTCTGATACGCCGGCGGCGACTACTTGCAAAGCCAGCGCGCCTCCGTCAGAAGCAAGAGCAGAATTAACAGTAAAGCTGATAGAGGTATCCGTCCATGCCGTAACATCAGCGTCAGCCACGGTGGCATTACCGCCGACGACAAATCTCACGCAACCGGTGCCGGCGCCGCCCGCGCAATTTGCCCGACTGCCGCCTGCCGCTGTGCCAAAACCGGCGCCTGTTATAGTAGCGCTGTATCCGCTTCGCCCTCCATCGCCGCCGACCTGATAACTTACCGAAGTCGCATCCGGTCCGCAGGAAATAGTATTGAACGTGGAAGCGGTTGCCCATCCTGACCATTCCTGGGAAGTTACGCCGCCGTTATCTTTATGCCTCTCCCTGAAAGAATATGTTTTACCGCAAACAAGAGAAGTTTGGCCGGCCAGAAGTCCGGCAAATGCTCCGTTCGTGTTATTTACAACAACGGAAACATTGGCGCTAGATAATGTTTCACTCCATTCAGGGGTAACAAATGTCCCTTCTTCGTCTATCTGCCATTCGGAATCAAGATGAGTATCAGCGTCAGTACCATCGGAAAATGCTGAACTGTTAATAGTCGGATTAAGAGCAATACTTGATTGCCCGGCAGGCACGCCATTGGTCGGTGTAGTCGGCGCGAATTTAATATCATAGGTTAAATTGTTGGAAGTATAAGTAGTATTGGAAGTAATATTTAAATTTCCATCGGTTGCCGTGCCCGGAATTACAATCGAAGGAATGGAAGTGTCGGTCCAAGTGGAAGAACCGCTTGTCACTGATCCACTGGTAAAATTAACACTATTAGCCGCGCTGAATACTGAAGGGCAAACACCGGATTGGCAAAGATGGTCGCCGGTGATTGAAATAGTATCTCCTCGTCCGCCTTTAAGATTGACTGGAGCAGTGGAAGCGATTTTCGGCAGAATCCTAAAAGTGTTGGAGCCGTAAGCCAAATCGGTTTTTGAACCGGTAGCGGCCGCACGAGTTAAAGTAATGTCGCCGGTGTAAATATTATCGGCGATTGCCGCCGGTACAGTGACAATCACGCCCGTATCTCCCCAGGTGGTAACTGACGCCGCAACCGAGCCAAAACCGCCGGTAAAATAAACAGTTCCGGGATTGGCATTCGTATCAAATCGCGTACCGTTCAAGGTAATACTTTCCAATTCTCGCGCCGCATCAGTCGCAGTTGCGGAAACAGAAGTAATATTCGGATAAACATAATATGTCAGTCTCGCGTCATCAGCCGTGCCGCCCACAGTCACCAGCAAACCGTTAGCGGCAGTGCCGCCGAATGTGGTCACTTGAGCTGATGGCACAGTCGCGGAAATAGTCGTATTGTTCGCGCTGTTGCAAGTCAAAGCTAAGCCAGCCACTTGCACGGAAATTGATCCGCAAACCGTGCCAAAACCGGTGCCGGTAATGGTAAACGTTTCCCCATTTCTACCGCCGTCAGCCAAAGCCGAATCAGTAGCATCAGTGACATTAGGACGAACGGTGGTAATGCCTCCAAGCGCCACCGGATAAGTGCCGGCTTTGGTTGAACCGCCGGAAAGAGTGAAATCAGCCGCGGCTGTAATTTGCGGTTCAATCGTATTTCCGCCCACCGCATTGGCACCCGCATCGATTATTAAATATACACAGGTATAATTCGGGCTTATTGTCAAAGGAATACTGGAAGTCAAAGCGGTAAACGCCGCTTTATCCGAAGCATCAAAAGACACACCTGTTTTAGCGATGGTTTCCGTGCCGGCGTAAGAACAAGTGCCGGCATTAGCAGTCGAATATCTAAGTGTCGCATTAGAAGCATTGAGATTAGCGTTTATCGTACCTGTATCGGAAATTGTCAAAGCCGTAATTGTATCAGCTGAACCGGAATTTTGCTGGAAACGCCAAGCGCCGCCAAGATATTGTCCGGTCGCGCCGGCATCAATATTAACAGTCTGCGTGCCGGTAGTGGTGGTTGTTACTATCGGCGTAGGCGCCGATGTCGTCCCCTGCCCTTCCGCGCTCAAGGCGGTTTCGTCAGTATCTTGGTTTCGTGCTTTTACTTTAACTCCATATAAAGTACTTCCTTGCAATCCTTGTAAAACCAAAGCGTCCAATTGCGCATCAGTTAACCAAACTGCCGTGGCCGAAGGATTGCCAGTGGCATTTACCCATTGATTAATCCAAGTAGCATCATTGGGTGTAGTGGTAACCACTTGCACGGCGAAGTTGGTTGTCGGGTTGGCAGCAGGGTTGCTATTTTCGGCATTAGTTAAATTCAATGTTGACACCGTTGCTCCGCTTAAAGTCGGCGTGCCCGGCACATTAGCCGAAGTATAAGCTGAAGAAATTCCGGAAGCGGTAGTTTCATTCGGGGTGCCGGCCGAATCGCGAGCTTTTACCGTATAGCCATAGCATTGGTTCGGCTGAAGCAAAGTATCGCTATAAGCAGTTCCTGCCTGCCACGCGCTGGAAGTGCCGCCTGTGCCGGCATTGGCGGCACAAATAGAATTATCAAGAGTGAAAAAATAACTGACTGGCGGCGTAGTCGCATCAGTAGCCGTGGTCGCCGTCATATCTATTTGACTAACGCTGAAGTTTGCCGGCGGCGTGGCAAAAGTCATCGGGTTTGGAGTCGGAGGGGTGGTATCAGCCGGCGTTGTTGCTCGCAATCTCACTATAAAAGCCGAACCCGTATGCGCAGCCGCCAAAGTAGAGGCATAGACCGGAGCGGCAGAAGCTGTGCCTGCAGTAACCAAGTGGTAACCGCCGGACATCGCCATATCCCCGCCCGATGTCGTTATTAAATCTGATGCGGGGTATTCCGTGAACGCTCCAACCGTCAATCCGGTTGCGGTAATACCGATTGCCGATTGCGCGCCGGCATCAGAGCGGATAGCGGCATAACCCACGAGCATATCTCCCAAAGTTATTCCCGGGTTAGCGGAAGCGGTAACGGAAAATCCCGTTCCCGCCGTAGCGTCTCCGCCGCCCGCGCCAACGGGAGTTTCCCATGTTTCGCTCGCTCCTTTTTGAAATACGATAATTGCAGCTCCGGAAACATTGTTTGTACCATTGGTAATTGTCGGATTTGTTTCTGACCCCGTATGCTCTTTATAGTAAATACTCGTTTGCATTGAACCGACGTCAACGCCGGCCGCTACTGTGCCGTCTGTTGCGGAACCGATACTTATCCATCCTTGATTAATTGTGGGGGCGTCATTATACGGTTTTGTGCCGTAGGCCAAAAGCATCATATCACCCGCGACCGCGGTAGCAGGAATAACGGGCGTTAAGTTAGCTGTGCCGCTCACATATGCTCCCACATTGCGAACGGATACTGCCGCTCGCGCTTCACGCACTTTCATCTTTTCCGCCAAATTGCGAAGCGATGAAAAATTATCAACCACTCTGGACTGATGTTCGTTTTGCAATAGCCAAACTTTATCCACAATGCCGCTGGTTTTTTCATAAGAATCGACTAACTCTGTCAAAGCATAAAAAGGGATATTGGAAAAAACCACCCCTGTGATAACCAGAAATATAAAAATATTTTTGAATATTTTTAAAAATCTTTTAATCATTAATAAAATATTTAGAATTACTCTTTATATTCTTTTACATAATTAAAAACTTTTTCCGAAATGTCTTTCATAACCTCTTTCGCCTCTTGCTCGGTTTTTGATTTTGTCATTACTACTAAAATATACGGTCTGCTGTCAAAGTATATTATACCTGAATCTATGTAAACTTTCTTGTCTATATTCATCCCTATTTTATGGGCGAAAACAATATTCTCCGGAAAGCCGCTTCCTAGATATTCCCTGAAAGGCTCTTCGGATAAAAAAGAAATAATTTTTTGCGAGTTCGCTTCTGACAAATAAGAAGAGTTGTAAAGCGCGCGCAATATGACAGAATAACGCTTTGCGCTAATGCTCCCGTCGGTTTCCAAAAAACCGTCAAGCCCCATATGAGCATATACTTCATTTATTTCGGAAGGTTCCATATTGCGCAAAAGAATGAAATGCGCCGTATTGTCCGAATCAATCAAAGAACGCCTGGCTAATTCTTCTATGGTAAAAACCGAACCAGTCGGTTTATTGTATAAATCTCCGAATTTATCATCTTTATCGGTTGCCATTAAAACCAATTTATTATCCCATCTCCATTCCCCTTTATCGATCTTTTTTGCCGCCGCCATCGCTATCGGAACTTTCAGCAAACTTGCCGGATAAAATTCCGCATCTTTGCTTACAGAAATATTCGCGCCGGTGGGCAGATATTCAAAATAAACAGAGATATTCGGGTCAGCTTCGTATTTATCACCCAGATAATCGCGAAGCGGCTGAATATTGACTATTAAGTCTTTCTTGTCGTAAATTCCTCTGGCCGGATCAAGAAAATTATATTTGCCGGCGTTTAATTTTCCCGCGAGATCGCTCTCGTTATTTTTATTCGGAACATAATAAAAAAATGTCCAAAGATTCGCTCCGGCCAAAATAAACGCCAAAGCAATTAATGCCATTATAGCACTTTTTTGCTTTTGGTGCATCTTTTCGATTTTTTGCGATTCCTCCTTGTTTTTCGACATAATTCTATTTTCTTTAAATTACAAAATAGCCCTTTTCTGAGATTGCTTCGTCTCCGCCAGCCGGCGGATTCTCGCAATGACAAAAAAACAATACTAAAGTTCATTTAAAAAAATAATAATCTATGCTAAATATTTCTTGATCTTTTCAATTATATCGCTTATTTTCATATTCGCTTTTATAATATATTCCTTGACCTCTCCGATCTCTTTTATCCTTTCAATATCCTGATTTTGCCCCAAGTTCGTCAAAACAACCACCGGAATATTTTTCCATTTTTCATTATTTTTTATCGCTCTTAACACATCAAAACCGCTGGCTCCGGGAAGCATTAGATCCAGAAGCACCAAAGAAGGCGGATCTTTTTCCAGGCTCTTGATCGCCTCGGTTCCATTCATTATGATCCAGACGTTCAATCCCTCCTTTTTAAACTTCGCCTCATAGGCCTTAACCAGCAAAGCATCATCCTCGATCAATAATATGACCTTCCCGATCTTGCCGCTTTTATTTTGATTTGTGTTATTTTGTTCCAACCCGTTAGAAATTTTCATATTGTTTGTTTTTACGCTGCCCCATTAAAAATCAATGATTTTCGTATTTCTAACGGGTTAAATATTTTTAAACTTTAATTAGCTTAATAACTCTTTCTATTATTTCATCAATGTGATAATTGCTTTTTACGATATAATCCGTGGCTCCGAGAGAAAAAGCTTCTTTTATTTTATCCGGGCCGGCGGAAACGCTGACGATGACAAAAGGTATTTTTTTCAACTCCGGCTCTTTTTTAATTTTTCTGAGCAATTCTATGCCATTCATTCCCGGCAAAAGAAGATCCGCCCAGATCAAAGCCGGTTTTTTTTCTTTTATTAACTCCAAGCCTTTTTCCCCGGTCTCGGCCGTAAATACCTCATAGCCGATTTTTTTAAGCTTAAAATCTATCGCCATCAGCAAAGACGGCTCGTCCTCCACAACTACCACTACCGTTTTGTTTTTTTTCAACCCGCCGGAAATTTTCATATTGTTTATTTTTTACACTGCCCCGCTAAAAATCAATATCTTATATATTTCTAACGGATTTTGTGTGTTTAAAATTTATTTAATTATCGCGAATTACGAGATAGCCATTTTCTGTCATTGCGAGCGATCCGCCGATTGGCGGAGAGTGCGGCAATCTCAAGTCTCGACTATAG
Source organism: bacterium (assembly GCA_030693205.1). Lineage (NCBI taxonomy): Bacteria > bacterium. The sequence goes on along the minus strand of JAUYBG010000022.1, from coordinate 24,310 downwards.
ATTGCGGAGCCTGTTCCGAGCGAAGCGAGGAATCTCGTTCATCTAATTTGGTAAGCGACTTTCTGAAATTCGACAGGTTTGCTTCGGCTTAAGCCTCGCAACCGCCCAAGCTCCTCGCAATGACAAATAAGCATTTTACAAATTTATTTAGTTATATTTATACCGCCAATTTCACTTCGCCCTCTTTGGCTTCCATGCCGCTAAGCGGTATGGTGATGAAGAAGGTCGCGCCCTTGCCTTCTTTTGATTCAAACCACACTTTTCCGCGCCACCCTTCCACTAATAATTTTACCAGCGCCAATCCCAGACCGGACCCCTCGGGCGCCGCTTGTACGGCGTTATTCGCCCGATAAAATTTTTCAAAGATCCTTTCTTGCTGGCTTTTGGGAATTCCGATTCCTTCATTTTTGATCGACAACTCGACAAATTTATCCTTTTTTTCTATTTTTACCGTAATAACTCCTTTTTTCGGAGAATATCTTATGGCATTGGAAATCAAATTTTGAAGCACCTGCCAAATAACGTCATAATCCATATAAATGTCCGGAATTTTTTTGGGAATTGCCTTTATTACCACTTTTTGATTTTTCTTTTCGAGATCCGCTTTAAAAGCCGTTGCGACACTTTCCGTCATCTTGGATAAATTAACCGCTACCGGCTCTATCTTCACTCTTCCGGCTTCAACCCTCGCCATCTGCAGCAAAAGATTCACCAGATTTATCATACGAACGACGCCTTCGTAAATATTGTTAAGAAAAGTTTTTTGGTTTTTATTCATCTTGCCCGCATCCCCTTCCAAGAGCATTTCCGAGAACCACCGAAGCGACGTAAGCGGCGTGCGCAACTGATGGCTGGCAGTGGAAATAAAACCTATCTTCGCGTCATCCAGTTTTTTCTCGCTAGTAATGTCTCTGATCATCAGCACAACTCCGCGGTCGCGGCCCGTCCCCCGCAGAGAAGAAACCGCCATAACAATCGGTATTTTTTCCCCGTCCCTGTCAACATATGAATAATTTTCTCCTATTTTTGTCGTTATGCGATTTTCTGAAAATACCGCGTTAAGAATAAAACAATTCCTGTATGAAAACTTTTTATTATCCTTGTAGATATCTATGATATCCCCTAAATATTTTCCGACTAAGTCGTTTTTTGATTTTCCCAGTATTTTCTCGGTAGAATCATTAACGAGAAGCACGTTCAAACTTATCCCCAGCACTAAAATACTATCATTGACCGAATTGACAATTGCTTCAACATGATCACGCTCTTTTTGTAAATGATACTCCAAAATCTTCTCTTTTTCCAGTGATTTTAAAATTTCAGTATTTTTTTCCGACAACTCTTCCGTCTTCTTTTCCAAGCTTTTTGTTTTTTCTCTAATTTTTTGCTCCATTTGATGCGCGTCTTCCAACAGGTTAAGCATAGCCGTTTTGGCACTTATCTGCAAATCGTTGCTTTTTTTTAGTTCAATGATCCTGTCTTTAGCTTCAAAATTCGCTTTTTTCAATCCTTCTTCTTTTTCTTTTAAATTATCATAAGTATTTTTTAAACTTTCGGCCATATTATTGAAACTTGCCGCCAGTTGGCCGATTTCGTCGTTTGATTTTATTAAAACCTTTTGTTTTAAATTGCCCGCAGCGATCTCAGCAACCATTCTTTCCAAATCTTTAATCGGCTTTACGATTATATTGACAAATAAAAAAACGAGGGCTATGGCGATTGATAAAGAAACCAGTAAGCCAAGAATTAAAAATAAAATGATGTCCATCACCGCCTTATTAATTTGTTTTTTATAGTAGCCTGTCCTTAAAATTCCTTTGTTATATTCCAATCTTATGGCAATATCGTAAATATCTTCCCCGACTTCGTATTGAATTGATTTAATCTGGGTATTCTCTCCGGGAAATAAGAGATTTTTGTGAAGAAGAGTTTCTGATTGTGCTTTGCTCGAAGTGCTTTCGATAATTTGGTTTTTCTCATCAATGACCATTACATAAACAATATCTTTACGAGAGAATTTTTCGTTAAAAATCAAATCAACAATTCTGTCTTTATCGCTGATTAAAATAGGGTCGGTTAAGTTAATCGCCAAACTATTGGCAGCAATAGTAACTCTGTTCAACAACTCATTTGTCAGGATTTTATTCAGTAAAAAATAGACAATTAAAATACTAATTCCTGAAGTTATCAGGATTATAATCAAAAAAAAGGAAAGAAGCTTGGTTCTAATTTTAAAACCGCCAATTATCCTGCTGAATAGTGAGGATATTTTATTTTCCATTAGTATTATCAATTAGATTGGGTTACGAAATCGCCTATTTTAGTTTTATCAGTTACATCCTAAAACTTCGCTTTAGGCAAATCCTAAAGCGAAGTTTTAGGATTTGCCATTCATTGAAATTCCTTAACTACCGATTAAATTCAATGGGGGGGGGAAAAGAAAAGGGTAAATTTTCCATCTTTTATTATTGTTAAATAAACACTGTCTATTCCCTGATGGTCATTGGGGCCAAAACTTACCGCCGACCCCATACCAACTGAGTAATCTTTGATTGACTCTAAAGACTCCATAAACTTTTCTCTGGTTAGATCTTTGCCACTTCTTCTTAGGGCTTCAATTAAAATTCTAGCGTTAATAAAACCTTCTCCTCCTCCAAAGCTGGGATTTTCTCCGGGATAATATTTCTTAAGAGCATTTCTATATAAAGCTACTCCTTCAAAAAGTTTGGCTTCATATTCGTTGACCGGAGGAACGACCTGAGTGACAAAAACATTTTCGGTGGAACCTTCCAAGTCTTTCATAAATTCTTCGGGACCAACGAAAGAGACGCTGTGGAAAAGCATTCCTGGTTTTTTTTGTTTAACTAATTTGACAAATTTTGCTGATGGAGAAGAAGTGCCGACCATTGTCACCGCTTCGGCGCCGGAATTAACAATAGCTTCCACTGCTTCTTCAACATCCATTGTTCCCCTGACATAGGAAACGGCGGTTATTAATTCTTTTCCTTTTTTTTGAAGAGCGATCCTTACTCCTTCAAGTCCATCTAATCCATAGGCATCGGCTTGATAGAAAACCCCGATCTTTTTAAGTCTTAAATCTTCCGTGAAATAATTAACCGCCAACTCGATTTCCTGATAATAAGACGCCCTGATATTAAAGATGTATTTTCTAAACGGTTCTCTAAGCGTGTTAGCCCCGGTTAATAATCCCACCAAGGGAATTTTTTTTTCTTCCACCATGGGAATAATTTTGACTGCCGTTGGTGTTCCCGTATAATTGAACAAGGCAAAAACTTTATCTTCTTCAATCAATTTTTGGGTATTTACAACGCATTTCGCAGGGTCGTACTGGTCATCATAGGCGATTACTCTTATTTTTCTTCCGTAAATCCCGCCTTCTTCATTTATCTGATTGATGCGCGTCATTGCTCCTTTAATATAAGCGCTTCCGAGATAGCCGATTTGTCCGCTTAGGGCAGAAGACGAGCCGACGATGATTTCCGTGGCAGTGACCCCCGGAACAACATCCCGCGTTCCGGAAGATTCCGGTTTTGGGGTCTTAAAATAAACAAATATCGCGCCAGAAATAATAACTAATAAAACAATTGATGTGATAAATAATTTTTTTGACATATTTTATTGATTGTTTAAATTAAAACTAAACCGCCGATTGCGTACTTTTTATTCATATTTTTATTAATTGGTTAATTATTTTATTCGACCTTTGCCCAAATTCTAATAAAATTTTCTGCGACTACTGTCTTGAAAATTTTATTAGAATTTGGAGCACCCAGGCTACGCCTTTTGGCTTGCCTTTATGGACAAAACTCTTTATTCCTTTTTTAACTCCTCGTTTTCTTTCTTTAACTCCACCATTTTCAATTCGCGGCCGACCATCAATTTATTTACCCGTTCTAATTCTGTCAATTTTTTATTAAGTTCTTCGGATCGCTTAGCCACGGTTTCTTCCAATCCTTCCTTTAATTTTTCCAGATCCGCCGTTCTTTCCTTGACTTTCTTTTCCAAACTCCCTCTTTCCGTTTCAAGATCTTTGGTTCTTTCTTTAACTTTTTGCTCTAATATCAAATAAGACCCTTTTAGTTTAATTACCATTTCGTTAAAAGCGGAGGCCAACTCGCCAACTTCATCGCTTGCTTCCACTGCAATTTTTATATCAAGATCTCCTTTACCGATATTAATTGCCGCGTTTCTTAGATTTGTTATTGGCACAACAGTTTTTCTTAAAAAAAGAATGAGAAAAAATCCGATAACTAAAATGGATACGCAAAAAAATAAAAATAGTTTTATTATCTTTGCTATAATATCTTTTTGTTCTTTGATAATATTTTGTAATTCATTCGTTTTGTAATCTAATAATTTATTTTCAAGCACCCTTAGCTTATCTATTGATTCATACACTTTAAGAATTTGATTATTCAAAACAGGCTTATTTTCAGATTGTTCGTTTATTTCAATTAAAAAATTAATATTCCCGCCGAGCTCAAGGAAAGCCATCTTGAATTCTTCTTTCTTCTTCTCGTCATTAACAAGAGTATATATTTCTTGAGAGGATTCTTCGGAATAATCTTTAATTGCCGCCTTAAGTTCTTTGCTTCCAATCACAATATACGCATTAAACTCAGACTCAAATAAGCTTATGCGACTTATCTGTTCTTGTAAAATTACATTCTGATTATTTAACGGAATAATATCGGAGAATTTATCGCTAACAACGGAAAGCGTGTAGCTGCCAACAATAAAGAACATTAAAAAAAGAAAGAAAAACGCCAAAAAAGAAAGAGAAATTTTATTGCTTATTTTCATAATTATTCATCCTTAATTATAGTTTTTGCCGTTCTTATCAAGACGGGAGTAAAAGATACGTTTAGTTTCTTCGCGATTTTTAAATTCAGCATTAAATCGCTTTTTTTGTTTGTTGCTTCGGGAATGTTCTCCGGACTGGCGCCATCCAGTATCTTTAACGCGGTTTGAGCAGACCATTCCCCCTGCTCCTCCGGTATTTTTATCAGTCCTATTAGCACGTACTTCATCATAAAAGATTGGAATGTACCTAAAGGAATCTTTATGTTTTCCAAAACAAATGCCTCTGCCGCCTCGCTATCCCAACCTACTATGCCGGCATTATTTTCGAGTATTGCCAAATCCGTTTCATTTTGAAGATTCAAAAACGCCGCTTTCCATTCATTAAAAGTGTTAACATGATATATTTTTGTAAAATTTATATTGAACATTTTACTTTGATATTCCGCGTTTTTCTTGTCGGTAGAGGTATTCCCGGCTATAAATCCAACTCTTGTCCCTTTTGAATGCTCTTTCAGCATAGAGATGAGCTGGGGGGTTAAACTTATTTCTACCATACCCGTAGCATTTTTGTAAGGCGTTCCGTAGATAGAAGTATCCCAGTTTATACCACAAAAAACAAAAGGCAATTTTGCGTCTTTGTAATATGGCTTGACTAAATACTTGAACGCGGGATCATCACAAACTATGACAACATCGGGTTTAAACTCTTCAATAACCGATTTTGCCAGCAGCCCCGCTTCTTTTCCAAATTGATCGGAATCATTTCTCTTGGTATCCATCCAATGAGTTTTAAGTTCAACTCCCGTGTCTTTCAAAACTCCAACAATACCTTTTGCTACGCCATCACTCCACTCATAACCCTCATGATAAGAATTCACAAAAAGAATTTTTTTGCCCGCATATTTGACAGACGGCACTCCGCTTGTATTGGTTGTTTTTTCTCCGCCTTTTTGCCCCAAAAACCCGACGGCTGCTGCTGCCGCGATTAAAATTAAAACCGCGCCAATGATTATATACTTTTTGTCCATATTTTAAATTTATTAAATTATTAAAACAAAATAATTTTTATTTATCGTTATTAAACCATAAACTAAAAATCTACTGTTTAAGCTTAATGCTCCCGGGCGTGCCGGTATCGATATTCCCGTCATCCGAATCATACTTCGACGAATCGGAAAAATCCGCTTGCCCCGAACCCCCGGACCAATTGCTTTGGCTGAAAGTATTATTTTTCCAGCGCGTTAAATATTCTTCAAGCGTAATATCCGCGCTGCCGCTTTTTGAGACCACCACTTTGATCTTTTGCGTGGAAAGATCTTTCACTTTTTCGTCAGGCGCGCAATTTTCCGCTTCCGTGCAAATCGGCCTTTCCAGCGTCTTTTTGCGGGTAATATTCTCAATGTAGATCTTTCTTGCGTATATTATACCATCAATTGAAATATTTCCCTCATTGCCGACAACCACACTGCCAAGCGCCCAGGAAGAGCCGCTTTTGTAAACATAATACGGCTTTGCCATTCCTTTATCAGTATCCGGATCGCCGCTGCCTGTCGGCGGCAAATAAATATTATGCCAATCCGCCTCGCTAATCGATTGCATCGCCTCAAATCCTTCCTCGGCCAAAGAAATAGCCGAACTTTTGGCGCCGGAATTCTGCCCGCTTTTTTGGCTTACATAAACCAGCCCGCTAACCGCGCCGATAATCGTCGCGCCGACCAAAACCGCCAGCAATATTTCCAGCAAAAGCGCGCCTTTTTGATTTAAAATTTTTTCCATATAATTACTATCCTATTTACTGCCTGTCAATTTTTCCCTGAGAAGTAACAATAATATCTTTAAAACTCGCGCTACTATTCGTTTGCTCAATCCTTACTGTCCCGTATTGCGCCGCGCCGCTTCCCCGATTATTAAAAATAATTTTATTTCCTCCGCCCAAAAGAGAGACATTGCCGATCTTAACAAAAGACGCTAAATAATTATCTTCTTTAACGGCGACTCCGTTGCATTTCAGATCGCAGTCAAAACACTCGCCGCCTCCGCAATCCACCCCTGTTTCGCCATTATCCATCGCGCCATTGCTATTGCAATCATTCCGGAATAAAACAAATTTATTTTCCTGTGCGCTAAAACATACACCCCACGCCTTAAAGTCTTTTCCGCTGATCGAACGCGATTGGGCATCGCGCAAAGTGTCAACTATCATTTTAGAAGTTGAGTCAACCTCAGCCTGCCCTTGATACCCGAAAAACCAAATCACCGCGCCGCTGGAAAGAATAGCCAAAATCGCCATCACGATTATTAATTCCAATAAACTGAAACCACGATTGTTCATCTGATTTAAGATTTAGGATTTAAGATTTAGGATTTTGAATTATTCATAAATCATAATTCATAAATCCTAAATCTGTGCATTAACGTACCGATCCCACTAGTTGATAGATCGGCAAAATAACAGCGAAAGCTATTCCGGCCACCACCGCGCCCATAACCAAAAGGAGAAGCGGTTCGATCAATGACACTAAACTTTTCAAACTATTGTCTATTTCTTCCTCATAAAATTCCGCCAAATCTATTAAAATAGAATCGGTTTTTCCGGTTTTCTCGCCGACGCTAACCATGCTGGAAAGCATATAGGGGAAAACCTCTCCCTGGTGCTTAAAAGCATTTCCCAGAGAAACGCCCCGCACTACTTCAGCTTTTAAATTCTTGATCGTATCAAGATAGCGATTTTGTCCGACCGCTTGAGAAGAGATATCCAAAGCTTTTAGGATCGTCGCTCCGCTGGCCAAAAGGGTTCCGAGGATCCTGGCGAACCTGGCTAAAATTATTTTTTGATACAAAGCAGACACTAGCGGAATTTTAAAAATCACCTGATAGATCGTCCTCTGAAAAAAAACAGCCGAACGAAAATAAAAAATAGCGATGCCGGCAATCAATAAAATTCCTAAGATCAAATAAATATTGCCGGTCAAAAAACTGCTTATCGCGACGATCAGCTTGGTGATCCAAGGAAGTTCATTTTTGCTCTGACTGAAAACTTTGATCAGATTAGGCACGACAAAAATCATTAAAATAGCCACGATGGCGGCTGAAGCAAATATCAAAACCATCGGATAAACCATCGCGCCCCATACTTTTTGCATTAATTTATATTCTTTCGAAAGAGAAACTCCTAAATGTTCCAATGATTGATCAAGCGTGCCCGAAGCTTCTCCCGCTTCCAAGAACGCGATAAAAATCGGAGAAAAAACATTTGGATATTTTTTAAAAGCAACGGAAAGCGGCTGGCCTTTTTCCAGATCAAATTTTGCTTCGGTTAAAATTTTCTTCAGCGCTTTTTTCTTGGTATCGTACAATACTATTTCAATGCCTTCCTTGAGCGTCAGCCCTGCCTTGATAATTGTCGTAAGGTGTTTGACGAGCATTATCCGGTCTTGCGATGAGACGCTCGAAAAAATATCAAATTCAAAACCTTCTACCGAAATTTTTTTGGTATGAATGGAGATGATCGTTAGATCCTGCCGGCTTAGGTAGTCGGACACGGTTCTTTTGTCCGGCGTTTCCAATTCCCCGTTTATAATTTCTCCCTGATTATTCGCGGCAGTATAGACAAATGTAGGCACAAAAATGATTTAAGATTTAAGATTTAAGATTTAAGATTTAAGAAAAATCCAACTCGTTCATAAATCGTAAATCATATATCATAAATCGTGAATCTTACTCTCTGATCACTCTGAGGATTTCGGAAACTGTCGTCTCCCCTCTCTGCACTTTTTCCAGTCCGTCTTCAAACAAAAAAGTCATCCCGTCTTTGGCCGCCTGTTTTTTGATCTTATCGCCGTCAGGACTTACAACGATCAGGTTCTTTATCGCCGGCGTTAATTCCAAGATCTCGTAAATTCCCACCTGCCCGCGATAGCCGGTGCCTCCGCAAATATTGCATCCTTTCGAATGATAGGCCGTATCCAGAGCTTTCACGTCAAATTTGCTATAAGGGTTAAGCGCCAATTGCTTTTTTATTATCTGCGTTACGTCTTTTTTTAATTTATTGCTGGCCAAACAATTGGTGCAATTTCTTCTCACTAATCTTTGCGCCACTATCATCGAAAGAGTGGAAGCAAGCAAAAACGGTTCGGCGCCCATGTCTATCAAGCGCGGAATGGACAGCACGGCATCATTGGTATGAAGCGTGGCGAGCACCAAGTGTCCGGTGAGCGAAGCGTGAATGGCCATTTCCAAAGTTTCTTTATCGCGAATTTCTCCCACCATTATAATATTCGGATTTTGGCGCAAAAAAGACCGCAAGCCTTCGGCAAAAGTAATTCCGGTTTTAGGATTTACCTGGGTCTGATTAATACGCGTAATGTCGTATTCGATCGGATCTTCAATGGTGCAAATATTGACTTCGGGCTTATTGAGAAGATGAAGAATAGTATAAAGCGTCGTGGTCTTGCCGCTGCCGGTGGGACCGGTGACCAAGATCAATCCTTGAGTTTTTGAAATATTGTTTTTCACGATTTCCAGATGCTTTTCACTCAAACCGAGATCCGTGAGATTAAGCGGCCGGGCTGATCCGGCCAAGATGCGCAACACTGCTTTTTCTCCGTGAAAAGTCGGCATAATGGAAACTCTGATGGAAATATCCTGATCTTCGGACTTAAACCTGAATCTGCCATCCTGCGGAACGCGATGCTCGTCAATTTGCAAATTCGCCAATATTTTGATGCGCGCGATAAGCGCCGGATGGATCACCAAAGGAAGATCAATGACATCGTGCAGCAAGCCGTCGATCCTGTAGCGCACTACGACTTTTGATTCAAATATCTCGATGTGAATATCCGAAGAATTATGCGCCACGGCATAACTAAGCATTGTGTCGAGAATCGAGATCACCGGCAGATCTTGCGCGATTTTCACCGCGTCGCCTTTGCTGGCATTGGCCCGTTCGACATTCTCTTTTATGATCTGATGGAATTCTTTGCCGATATCTTTCTGATATTTCTTCCATGTTTCTTTAAGATCGGTAAGTCCGGTAATATAAACCTTGACCGGCATTTTTGTCTTAGCCCTGATATATTCGATCGCCTGCAGGTCCAGAGGGTCTGTCATCGCGACGCGCAAAAATTCCTTTTCCCGCCCAAAAACAACCGCTTGCATTTTCTTGGCCGCCACCTCGCTCAAAAGTTCCATATCGCTGAATTTTATTTCCTCGCTCAAAAGATTTGCCGCCGGAACGCCCAAATATTCCGACAACAACTCGGTCAAATATTTTTCCGTGATAAGATTGTTGCCGATCAAAACATTTTCTATTTTTAAGCCAAAGCGCTCCGCGTCTTTATCCGCTTTTTCATAATCCGCGCCCTCGACGATCCCGGAATCTAAGATTATTTTTTTTATTTCTTTTTGATTTATATGCATAATCGCTTTAAAGTTTTAAATTATCAAAAAATTGCAATTTCATAATAAGATTGCCGAATCCCGCGACAACCAGCGCGCTCAAAGCAATGCTCGTAGTGAGCGCAAGCCGGCTTTTATCTTTTAAAATGATCGCGTTTATAATTCCTTTCAATGTTAACAATCCAAAAGCAATGGCTAAATAAGCGAAAAATTTCGGCCAACCCACGACGAAAGCGGTAAAAAAAGCAAGATAGATATCGGATTTTTCAAAAAATCTCTCTTGCGAAAATTTATTAATTAAAAACAAAAAGCCCGCCCAGATCGTTCCAACGAACAAATTAACGACTTCCGGCCGCCAAAAATGAAAATAGGCGTAACTGGCAAAATACCATGTATTATGCGGCGGCAGAAGATAGCGGCTCATCGGATCCAATTTCCACGCATTATAAGTCGCGATCGTGAGATAAGCGCCTTGCAAAATAAAAAGCGCTATCACGATCAGAACCCCGCGCTTGATCAGTTTAAGATCAAGCTCGCGAGTCTTAAACCAGGAAACTAAAATAACACCAAGCCAAAAAAGCGGAACGGCGAAAATCAGAATGTTTAGAATATTTGCAATATTCATCTGTTAAATATAAAAATTTACAATTTTCAAGCGCCAATTTTCAATCAAATCCCAATGAACTAATTTTCAAATTGAAAATTAAAACATTGAAAATTCATTGAAAATTGAGAATTGTAAATTGAAAATTTTACTTCCATGGCTAATATTAAGATAGATCGTTAGACCCAATATCAAACGTAAGCCGTAGATACCAATCGAACGATCTATCAAAATATTTTTATCTGACAAAACTCTAAATAATTTAAAAATCCGTTCCAGCACCCAAGATATCCAGCTTTGTCCCAACTTCATAATAAGCAGTGTTATTACCGCCGTCTTTGGTCATTTTATTGCTAAATTCACTGCTCTCCAACACAGCGTCTATTTCAAAAGTTAAATTAGTATCGTGGCAAGCGTAGCGATAAACTTTGTCGAGGTTGGTAACGGCGGAATAAGTGCCAATGCTATTTGTCGGATCAAGCGGCATATTGGAAACTGGGGAACCCCCTGTTATCCCGCTTAGATTGACAGGCAGCCAGCCTGTTCCGTCAGTCTTGCCTATATCAGCCGCCACCACTTGCCCGGCAACTACAAGCGCGCTGCCATCCAAAGTGCCCGTAATGAGAGTTGTGGAATCAACCGAATAAAAAATCTTATCATTGGCCGCCCAAGTACCAGCTCCGGCACCGGTTTTACAAGCGGTGTTCGCCGCCGCTCCTCCCAAATAAGCGGGATTAACACTAGTTAAATATAAACCAATCGCGGTTTTTATAGTAGAGAGATCGCTCATTCTCTGAGTATCGCGGCTTTTTTTCAAACTTTCCGCCGGGTTTAAGATCAACACCAGGGTGACTGACAAAATCGCCAAAATCGCGATCACGATCAAAAGCTCAAGTAGTGTAAAACCTTTCGTTAGATTTTTGCTCGTTTTCATTCTTTCACCTCCTTTTAATTAATATTTTAACATTAGAATTTTATCCGCCAGCCGGCGGATCGTGAAACAGCAAACTATTTTATATACTTGCTGATCTTATTAATGATCTCTTCCAATGTATACTCTGTTTTAATAAAATATTCAACCGCTCCCAAAGAAAACGCTTTTTCCTGATCCGATCTCTGCCCAAGATTGGAAAGCGCCACTACGGGAATGCCTTTCATGCTTTCGTCGCTCTTGATCTTTTTTAAAAATTCAAACCCGTTCATTTTCGGCAGCATCAGGTCCAAAACGATCAATTTAGGCATTTCTTTTTTAGCCATCTTAAATCCTTCGTCTCCATCCAGCGCCACCAAAACATCATAGCCCGATCTCTCGAATTTTATCTGATAAGCTTTGATCAAAAAACTATCATCTTCAATAATTAGAATTTTTGTTTTTTCTTTTTTCATATCGCTTTTTTAAAAAATTATTGCTTATGCCGCCGCATATCTTATATTTTACAATATCCTTTACTTATTGGCAAGAAAAAATAGAATACCGATCCCTTATTTTCGCTTGATTTAAACCATATTTTACCCCCAAACACGTCTAAAATCGACTTCACGATATACAGTCCCAAGCCTGTGCCGCTGGCATTATAAGACACGGCATTATTAGCGCGGGAAAACTTTTTGAAAATCTTGTACTGCTCCGCCTTAGGTATTCCTATTCCTTTATCAGCCACTGAAAATAATAATAAACTGGAATTTTTCTTTACTATTTTAACGATTATGTCCGCGCCGCTGGGACTATATTTTGACGAATTAATAACCAAATTATCAATAATATTTTTAAGTAAAACTTTGTCTGTTTCTATCTCAAGTTGCTTGTCCTCCATCCCCAAAAACTTTATTTCTTGGTCTTTTTTTTCCAGCAGCGGCTTAAGCTCGCTCAAAATTTTTTCGACAGTATCTTCTATTTTTATCTTTTCTAAATTAATAATCAGCTGTTTGCTTTCGATGCGGGACATGCTAAGCATCGTGTTCACCAAATTGATCATGCTCTGATTATTAACATACGTTTCTTTTACTATATCCAATTGTTTCTTTTTAAGAGCGCCCACGTCGCCGTTAACCAAAATTTCCAAAAACCATTTTGTCGCGGAAAGCGGAGTTCTTAATTGGTGGGAAGCGATAGAAATAAAATCGGAACGCATCATTTCCAGTTTTCTTTTAGCGGTAATATCGCGAAAAACCACGATACAGCCCATAATTTTTCCCTGCCGGTTCTTGATTGACGTAATGCGCTCTTCGATATAAATCAAACTCCTTCTTTTAATCATTAAAACAAAATGCCTGTCCGCGACAACAACATCTCCTTTTAGCGCCCTGTCAATATGTTTTGTTTTTTCTTTTTTGGTAACCTCGTCTAAGAATTTCAAATATTTATTATAAACAACCCCGCGCAATTTGGTAAATTTAAAACCGGTAAGCGCTTCCGCCGCCGGGTTGAAAATAATGATCTTTTTTTCTTCGTCTATCGCGAACACAGCGTCTCCAATGCTATCAAGGATCGTTTCCAGCCTGTTTTTTTGCTCTTGTGCGATGTCGCGTTCAACATAAACGCTTTTTAAAGCGCTTTCCAAATTAATGCGGGCAAATTCGCGATCTTCTTCGGCAGTTTTTAACTCGCTGACATCCCTGAAAACAACAATCGCGCCGATAATCCCCTCTCTGACAAAAGGAGCAGTGGTAATTTCTACCGGAAACACCCTTCCGGAAACACTCTTATAATAAATATTATCTTTAATGGTGACCGATACGCTCTTTCCGCTTTTCAACATTCTTCTAGCCGGCCATTCATCCGGAGGAAGCTCCTTGTCGCCCTTTAGAAGCGCTAAAATTTTTTTAATATGCTTGCCAACCGAGTTTTTTGCAACTACATTCAAAAGTTTTTCGGCCGTCTTGTTCAACAAAATAATATTCAGATCTTTGTCCAAAACCAACAATCCTTCGCCCATCGAAAAAAGGATCGCTTGAAGCTCCTGACGCTCTTCTTTTATTTTTTTGTCTGAATTTTGAATGCTATCCATCATCTCATTGAACACTTTGATCATATAGCCTATTTCATCATCAGCTTTTATCATGACTCTTTGCTTGAAATCTCCCTGCCTGATCTTGCTAATCGCTTCTCTAGTCGCGTTAATCGGCTTAATGACGAAAAAGTCTAAAAACAAAGCAAGCATTGCCAGTAAAAGGAATAATCCGCCAAAAATAATCAGCACTGCGATATTATCATTTTTAATATCGCTGGAAACAGCTAAAAAAACAGCTGCTATAAAAATAACAAAAGCGGCAACGATCGGCAAAAATAATTTAAAAAATAAATTCAGTCGCATAATAAAAAACCAAAATGAAAAAAATCAAAATGCTCGCTTAGTTTTTAATATTTACATTTTGAATTACTTTCATTATAGCATAAAGCCGAGTTTTAATTAATACTCGGCTTTATATCTCAACAACAAATGCTAAAATAAATTAATTTGACTTTACAGCTTTTTAATTTTGTTATTTGTCATTGAAGGTTCGCTTGCCTCGCTTAATCCGCCAATCGACGAAGAAGCGAGACGCAGGAAGGAAGTTGGAACGTATTTACAGCAAAAACGATTTAAAATTATACCTGTTTATTAGCTAATGTTCGATAATCTCTAGTTTTGAATTTTCTTTTTCTACTCGCATTCTTGCTGTTCCGCCAATTGGAAAAGTGATTATTGGATCAGTATGTCCAAAGTCTACATTGGCAATGACTGGAATTTTATCCAATTCTTTTTTGGTCTTTATTATCTTGATTAATTTATCATCTGTCATCTGGCTAGCCTTCTGAAATCTACCGATAACAATTCCTTTCACTCCTTTGAACTCAGGAAGATGAATGAGGGATTGCAAGTCTCTATTAAAATGATATGGCTTTGATTCTTCATCGTCTTCGAGAAACAATACCGAACCTTCTAAGCTAGGGAAATACTCAGTTCCTTGTAAAAGATTAAATGTGCAAAGATTAGAACCAACAATCGTTCCTTCTGCTCCTCCTTCGTTTATCACTAGCCAACCAGGGTTAGGAACAAGATTTCTATTTTTTTGATCCGCCCACCACATATCATCAGTCCAATTTTTACTTGGTAAGACTTCAAAAGGTTTGTCTTGAAGTAAACATTTTTTAAAATATTCTAAAGTATGGTCAAAATACAGCTCATGGCCAAAAGTTGAATAGTGTGGCCCAGAATAAGTTATCAGGCCTGTCTTGGCATATATCGCATTATTCAAAGCGGTAATATCGGAAAAGCCACAGAGTATCTTTGGATTCTTCTTGATTAAATCCCAATCAATGTATCTTAAAAGCTGGTTACTATTGAATCCGCCAATCACGGTAAAAATCGCTTTTACATCAGGATTACTAAACGCCTCATGCAAATCTTCAATGCGCGATTCGATTGAGTAGGAAACAAATTCGTCTACTTCTTCAATGTGTTTGCCAAAACTCAATTTCAACCCCATTTCGAAAAATCGACGATTCGCGATATTTTTACTTTCTTCGGCGATAATCGACATTGATCTTGATGGCGCAATAACTCGCACTTCATCGCCTTTTTTAAGTTTTGCTGGTTTAATAATTTGCATAGATTTATAGTTATTATTTAATTTAAATTACCATAAAATCAGCTTTTAAGCAACGGGTATCTGTCATTTCTAACATAAAACGAGTAACCAAAAAAGCGAGATTTTACTCGCTTTTTCAGCTTTCTGGACGGGGACGGATCATTTGCCACAAAAATAATCGGCTCCCCCTACTGGACGCATTCAGAACATTTGATTGGAAAACATTAAATCAAGAATTTAACTTTTTAAAAAACTTGAAAATGTTGAATTGCGATTTATAGTAAATAAAAAAGCAGACTAAAATCATGCTTTTTTACGAATCAAGTTTTTTTAAATATTCTTTTAAATCTCGGATATAATCATTATACTTATCTTTTTTTCGGTGACCTTCGCCATGGAAGCCAAGCTCTTTACGTTCTTCAATAAAATCAAGATTAATAGTATTTTCTCTAAGAATAAGATAATAAACAATCCGATAACCACCACTTTTCCCTTTATTACTATCGGGATTCGGTATACCAGCGGCCCAAGCTTCATAACTATTTTTTGGTGATCTATAAACAAGCTTTTGACGAGGAATTTCATTCCGACCTACAGTAGGTGCCCATGATTTAATTGCTTCACGTACAGTAATAGAAATAACGATCTTATCGCACATGCGGACAAACTGTTCTCTTTCAACATAAATCCATGCCATATGCGTAACAAATTACCGAAAGAAATCAATGTCGCTTGCATAGGCATAATCGACAACTTCATACGGTTTTGAATAAAACCAAGGCGCTTCAAGATGCGTCTGCGCAACGATTTTATCGGTCGGCCAATTTCCGAATTCGTCACAAATTTGCTTAAGCAGTTTACTTTGATCAACGGAGAAAACAGACTCGTCTAATTTTGTTGAATCTTTAATCTTAAAATTTATCATTTCGCCATTTTTGTAGTCAATGGTTTGAATATCAATCGCTTGGTCACTATTAAGTTCAGTAAGTATTTCGCCAGCATGTGAGGGTACAGGACCATATTCTTGATGAATATATAAATCTCCAGTAATAGATTTTTTATGATCACGAAAATATACAAAATCAAGATAATATAAAAGCTTATTAAGTTTTGTGCCGTGTAAATACTGATTATTACAATACTTAATAAAATACAAAACAGCGTTTTTATATATACGCTCGTCAATTTTTGGGCATGTAGTATTAACCATAGATCTATTTAAATGATATTATACAAACTTATACTCCAGCTTATAATAACATTATTACAGAGATAGTCAGTAAATTCATTTATAAGTGTAGGACATTTAACTATACCACTTTAACACTAGATGTCAATAGTCAGACACAATCCTATAATTAATTATAACACATTCTGGTTTTAATGACTAATTATGTTATCCACAATTTAACATGATCAGATGAATTTTGCATTAAAACGCAACATTGCTGTTTATGCTTAATATTGCAATTTCAACCATATTTGATAGAATAAATGCAATAATTCCAACGAGGCACGAATACGAAAAATAGGATAAAGCCGAACGAGGCGGATTACTAGCGACATCTATGACAATAAGTTAAAAGAATATAAAGAAATACAACAAGGACTGCTTGAAAAAATGCAAAGGCATAGTATAGCCGATGAAAGCTACTATTTGGCTGTAAATCAAGTATTAAGCCTATCACAAAGGGCTTCAGAAATTTTTGAAAGTTCTGAACCAAACGAAAAACGGCAATTGCTGAATTACTTGCTTCAGAACTGCCGTTTAAACGAAAGAAATCTTTTGTTTGAGCTTAAAAAGCCCTTCGATGCACTTGTAAAATATAACAAGTGTCCAGAAATGCTCCCCCTACTGGACGCATTCAGAACTTTTGACTGGAAAGGTTTAAATCTAGAATTTGGATTTTTAAAATTTGAAGCAATAAGTATGCTAAATTAAAAAGAGTAAACCGCATGATTCACTCTTTATTTGTGTCGTTTTGTTATTTTTTCTTTAGCCAAAATTTCATTGGCCATGTCCAGCATTTTATCGGGCGCACCTCTATCTCTTTCAAAAATATAGTTATCAGGGGTAAAGTGTTTTTTATTCACTTTTTCTATGTCAGTCTTACATCTTCTTCCTTGGTAAGAATCTAAACCAAATCGTTGCACATTATTTGCTTTTTTAAAAGGCAATAATGATACACCGAATTGAATCAGAGAATCTACATCCTTGTTTGAAATAGAATCATTTTTGTCATAAAGTATTGTTCCCAAAACTATGCCTGGAGTTGTGTAATTCGGCTCTATTATTACTCCTTCCGCCAATGACCTTGCTGTTGCAAAAGAAGCTTTTAATATAGCCCGCGCTACATCAAGCTCTGTTTCGTCATTCCCTACATATATATGGGTTGTCCCATTAATCTTTTCGTACTTCATCTATAAACTCCTCCTGATTATCTCTTCCTTTGTTCCCGTTTTATTCTATTCAGAAATATCGTTTTCCAATAGGATATTCACATGCAAGATGAAAAAAATCTATTCTAAGCATAAACGATAGCAATCAGTCAGCTTTCGTTTGATATGTTAGATAATTTTGTTTCTCTGTAGGAACTTTCTTTGCGATTTTTTCTTTAATACAATTAACATTTGCCATTTTAATCCTCCATTATTTTCCTTTACGGAACAAATATAGTAAAAATCGTATTTATTACATCTGTTCCATAAAGGATTTTTTTAAAAGAACAATTTCGCCTCCGATGATTCCATCAGGGGCTTTTCTAAATCTACAAATTATTTTGTGGACTTGGAAAATGAAAAGGGAATTTTGCTTTTAATATAGCTCCCTTAATTGCTTTAAAATTTTTAGTTTATTTACGAAGTTTTTCTTTTTCTTTTATCTGTACAAGAAGCTGATCAATCTCTTTGTTGGTTATTTTTAACTCATACAAACTGATTACGCCATCTTTAGTAGCTTGTATTACTACTTCTGCAAAGTGCATAGCGGGCTGTAGGCCAAAATCTTGATCACATATTAAATGCCCCAAATACCTAATAGCTTCTCGTCGCTGAACCTCTTTAACATACAGGTCAATTTTTTCATCAGTTGTTTTTAACTCGTCCCAACTGATTATTTTGTTTCTAACAGCTTGCTTTATTTTTAGCGCATCAAGCTTTGCTGTTTCAAAACAATATCCTTTTTTTAATCTTTTGAGCTCTTTTATTGCTTCAAGTCCTCTTTCATCTTTCATATTTATTTTTCCTCCAGAATATGCATACCTATTTTTACATTGCTGTAAGTCTAGGATTTTTCGCCACGATTTCTACATCATGACTAGCCAGTATAGCAGGTTTTAAGCCAAAAGTCAATAGTCGGTGGTATTAAAAATAACCGCTTAGATAAGCGGTTATTTTGACAGCTCCGAACGCTGAACGAAATCCGAACTTTTTTTAGCGAAAATCCGAACGCTGAATTTTGATGCTCCGCCCCGCCGCCGCTCGCTGATGCTCGCTCCGACAAAGAAAAGTTTTGTTCACGATTTTTTATTTGCGCGCGCCCGATTTTTTCTTCTAAAAGGAAAACGAAACTTTTCTTTGGCTGTCTGCTC
This sequence comes from bacterium, assembly GCA_030693205.1. Classification (NCBI taxonomy): domain Bacteria; species bacterium. Next base: position 5,323 of record JAUYBG010000022.1, on the reverse strand, counting down.
TGAACGAGCAGGGCGGCGGGGCTTCGCTTCGGCTCGGGCGAGGCGGAATTCCCCCCACACCCCCCTTCCGCCTCGCCCTCGCTTGGGCTGGCGAAATTTTTGACGGCGGAAATAATCTTTTCCTTGCCCCACCCTCCCTGCGCGGAAAAGGTTGCAGAACTCCCTAATTTAGTATATGACAATTTGGAATATGACACAATGGCATATTATAATAAAAATACTAATATGACAAAAGCAATTTATTCAAAAGACCATAAATACATTGTTGAGCAATTAAAAAAAGCTCGCCAAGGAGCGGGCTTAGATCAGGCAGAAGTTGCAAAATTGCTCGGCAAGACACAATCCCATGTTTCCAAGGTTGAAGCGGGTCAGCGGCGTATTGACATTGTTCATTTACGGGAATTCGCAAAAATATATCGGAAAGACATATCGTTTTTTATTAAATAGATTATGAAATATAAAATTACAAGAAAAGATTTCGATACCGCGTTTAACTTTGCCCTTAGGTATCATCTTGAACCAAAAAAATCTCAGTCTTCTCGAACATCTGGGGCTTCAAGAGGTTTGGGCGGAGTTTTGGACAGTTTCATTCTGGGAAAACTCGTTGAGCTTGGAGTTGCTAATGTTCTTAAATCATTAAATCCGAGCAAAGATTATATTTTAGATTTCGATATCAAGCAAAACAACGAAGTTCTAAATGAACCAGATATCGTTAGTGTTGTAGAAAATAGAAAAGAGAGAAAGCCCAAGTGTTTTTTGGAAATAAAAAACATTTCCAAAGATGATCGGTGGATCGGTCTTACGCTTGAACAATTTGATACGATTAAAAGATCATCTAAGCCAGAGAATATTTTTGTCATAGGCGCTTATATACAGAATAACAATCAAGGGAATATCAAGCAAAAAGATCTGTTGGGAATTTATCTTAGAGACAAATTTAAGTCTGAGATATTTAAAGATTTTACCAGCATTGAAAATATCGAGATAGTTATTGAATATGCCATATCTGGAAAAGAGCTAGATGAACATGGCATCGAATTTAAGAAAGGTTTTTTTATGTATGAAACAGAGATATTTGAAATTGCTGGAAAACAGACGGACAGCAATATAGGCAAGGGAAAACTAAAGAAGATCGGGACTTTTTCAAATGGCGTTCTCGAAAGATATGTTATGGATAGCAAATTTCCAGATCCTAAGTTTATTGGGAATATTAAATTCAACGGCAAAATTGAATCATACGAAAAACTTAATCAAAAAAGCTCACGGCGATTTATTCATTGCCTTACTAATGTTGTAGTTTCAAATGATGTGCTTGGAACATTCAATCTGGAAAAAGGGAAGACATATCTTTTCAATCTTCATACGGTCGGGAGAAACCCTGCTTTAAATAGAAATAATATTTGGATAGCGAAAAGAAACATCCCGTCTTTGCAGTCCAAAAAATTAATCACCGAAACCGAAAAAAATCTTGAGCACATCGCGAAAGAAATATAATCCTATTCCATTGCTTTCATCATTTGTCTTGCGACAGCCTCAATTACTGGCACGCTTACCGAATTTCCAAGCTGTTTATATAGGGCAGAATCTGCAATTTGCGGCAATTTGTAATTTTCCGGGAAACCTTGAACGCGAGCGCATTCTAGCGGAGTCAGTTTCCTAATTCCTTTCTTATCTTTAATAATGGGCACATTATGCCCCCCCATGCCCATGTTTGCTGTGAGCGTTGGACAAACACCGCTTTTATTTTCACGGACATATTGCCTGCGCCATTGATATACTTTTCCTTCTTCTTTTACAAAACCTTTCAATTTTTCATATAAAGGTTTTCCATTGTAATAATACTTTTCAGAGACATTTTTTTCTAGCAAGTCATTGATCTTTTTCGATAGTTTTATCGGATCGGGAAAAGAAAACTTGTCGGCATAATCTTTATTTTTGAAACCTACAATATAAATTCGTTCTCGATTCTGCGGAATATTCCCGTATTCCATGCTATTTAAGACTTTAGGTTTTATGTGGTAGCCGAGATTTTTCAATGTTTCCTCGATTATTTTGAAAGTTTTTCCCCCGTCATGGCTTTTTAGATTTTTTACATTTTCTAGAAGAAAACCTTCTGGCTTACGAGCATCGATAATCCGCGCAATATCGAAAAATAAATTTCCACGCCCTTTTTCGTCGTTAAATCCCTGCCTATATCCTGCGATAGAAAATGCTTGGCAAGGGAACCCGCCTAATAAAAAATCAAATTCTGGCAAATCGTCTATGCCGATTTTTCTTATATCCTCAACAATTAATTTCGAATCCTTAAAATTAAGATCGTATGTTTCTTTACATTGAGGTTCAAAATCATTTGCAAAAACAGTGCTAAAACCAGCATTTTCAAAACCAATCCTTATTCCGCCAATACCTGCAAATAGGTCAATGGTTCTGAATCCATGCCTTGTCTTTTTTTGTGGTTTTTTCTCCTCTTTTGTATCTATATTCCTAATTATCTGAACAACCACGCCCCTCACTTCAACTTCTTTTCTATAAAAAGGGAGCAAGCTTTGATTTCTCGGTTCTAGCCGAAATCTTGTTTTTTCCCGATATAACTTTTTAAGCGTTGCTTCGTTGTCGTCAATAATGGCCACGACTGTCTGTCCATTTTCTGCTACTGATTGTTTTTTAATCACGACAATATCGCCATCAAAAATACCTTCGTCAATCATACTTTCACCGACAACACGGAGCGCGTAATAACCCTCTGAGGTTTTAATGCTAGGATTTATAAGTGAAATCGTATCCTCTATATTCTCTATTGCTTCAATCGGCTGACCGGCAGCAATTCTCCCAATAATTGGAATCTCAATAATTGATTTTATTTTTTTCTTAAGAGAGATGCCTCTTGCTGAATTATCAGATTTTGAAAGATAGCCTTTTTCTTTTAGGGTATTTATATGTTCGTGAATTGTTGAAACCGCCCTAAGTTTTAACTTCTTCCTAATTTCTTCAATCGTGGGCGAAATGCCATTTTCAGCTCGATATGTATTTATAAAATCGAAGACCAGTTTTTGTTTTTTTGTCAGAGTTTGCATATTGCTATAAAAGTTAGTTTGCGCTACAATTCAATTATAACCGAAAAGGAACCGAAAATCAAAGCGGTAGTTATCCACAGATTTTTAATCAATGTTTTATGGACGTTTTTTCTAAAAAGAAAAGAAGCGAAATAATGTCAAAAATTCGCTCGAAAAATACAAAAGCTGAGCGCATTGTTTTTTGCGAGCTCCGGAAAAGAAAAATCTATTTCCAAAAACATTATAAAAAAGCCGCTGGTTCCCCTGACATCGCCTTTCCTAGAAAAAAGATAGCAATTTTTATTGACGGGGACTTCTGGCACGGAAGATATTTTTTAAAAGATGAGAAGAGGCTTCCCAAAAAATACTGGCGAGAAAAAATTAAATCAAATATCTTGCGCGATAAAAGAAATCGAGCAAAGCTGAAAAAACAAGGGTGGAAAATTTTGAGAATCTGGGAGCATGAAATAATAAAAAATCCGATTAAAGCATTCTGGGAAATTGGTAAATTTATAAATAAATCGAAAGTATAAAAGAGCGAGTTATTCACATATACCATGCAAGAAGATAAATTAGAGAAAAAAACCGAAGAACAGCGCACAACGGACATTTCTAAGCATAAACGGGAAGGTAAAACTCTCCTCCCTCCGTTTCGGCAACTTCCAATGAGCCCTTCCTCTTGGAAAGATAATCGGATGCCGGAAATGCTCTGGGCTGTTTTGTTGATTGGAAATATAAAGCGAGAGGAAGCCCTTGATATTTTTCGAAAGGTTGCCGAGCTGGTGAGAAAAAATCCGACCTTATCGGATGTTACACACTCGGGAATAGCGACTTGGCCAAAAGAGAGCCGGATCGCCTTAATCAACCTACTTAAAGAATCACATCCCGAAGCACAAAAAATCTTGCGCTCGCTCGTCATATTTCCCGCGCTTCCAGGCTATAGTGAATGGAAAGAAATTTTAGGAGATCCAAAAGACGAGGGAGAGACCGCGGATTTTCTCGCAAAGGGCGTGAGTGCAACTTTATGGCATCAATCGCAAGAGGCCACCGATTGCAGATGGATTAAATTTTTATGCGAAATTCACGGCGGAAAAATAAAATTTTCAAGCTCTATTGGTGGAATTGATGAGACCTTGCGAGGCGTATTTGAATATCCAAACTACGGGGATTTGAGACACGTGCGTCCCTTTATACGCGCTTCCGAAATTGGAATGCAAATGAGAAATGAAGGAAAACAAAATGATTGGCCGGAGAAATTTTGGAAAGCATGCCTGCAATCAACACTCTGCGCACCTCTGCCAAGAAAAGAACAAAGAAAGGATAGTATCAGAGTAAGCCACGACCAAATTCACAGAACTAGACATCTCCTTCTGCTTCATTATCTCAAGACTGATGAATCTACTGCCATTGAGTCTAGACACGATGCAATATTTGGTTTTGGTTTCTATGCGTTAAGACTATTGGATGAATTAGTCGCTACGAATCTATCGAGAGGAATGATAGGCAGACTAGCTCTTAGGTCGTGCGTAGAAGCTTATATCACACTTTCTTATCTCATTAAGAAAAAAGACGAAGCTACATGGAGCGATTATCGAAATTATGGAATTGGGAAAATGAAATTAAGCTATCTAAAAAACAGGGATTTGAAGGACAAACCATCTTTTATTGATGAGGCATTTCTGAAGGAAATAACAAATGAAGATCAGTGGGAGGAGTTTTCTGATATAGATCTCGGGCACTGGACAGATTCAGATTTGCGAAAGATGAGTGATGATGCTGGGTGTAAGGATATTTATGACGCATATTACGATTGGACATCGTCTTTTTCGCATGGCAATTGGGGTGCAATACGAGAAGCCAATTTCGCCATGTGCGCAAATCCATTACATAGACTACATCTTATTCCTTCGGTTTCCGTCTATCCGTTACCCGGCGTGTTGGAAGACGTAGTAAAAATAACAAATTTTATTTTAGAGCTCATACACTCTCAGTATCCCGATCTCAACTGTAAGATTATGAGCGAACCTAAGCCAGAGAAAATTTCTTGGTGGAAAGGGATATATTCAAAAATTCGCTATCGTAAAATGTATAAATTCTTAGGCTTTATCACTGGCCAAAAATAAAATCGCCGTCAAAAATTTCGCCAGCCCAAGCGAGGGCGAGGCGGCAGGGGGTTGTGGGGGGAATTCCGCCTCGCCCGAGCCGAAGCGAAGCCCCGCCGCCCTGCTCGTTCAGAGCAGACAGCCAAAGAAAAGTTTCGTTTTCCTTTT
>JAUYBG010000021.1 GCA_030693205.1 bacterium | reverse complement strand
TTATTGATTATCTTTTATGGTATAATACCGAAAGACCGCATTGTGCTTTTCAAAACAAATTATCGCCGGTGCAATATCTCCTATCCTTGCCAAGAAATTTAAAAATTAACGAGGAGTGCAAAAAAGGGTGGACTTATACAGGCGATTGCGGAGCGGCTAATTAAGGATTATAATGAATGTACCGAAAAGCATAAATATAATCAAATAAAGCATTTATATGCGCATATCATACTCTTCCTTGGAAAGTTTCCTGACTTGCCCGGCCAAATATAAATTTTCCGAGATCGATAAGATCAAAAGCCCTAAATCCAAAGAAGCGCTCTTTGGCACGCTGATCCATAAAACCTTGCAAATGATGCATGATCCGTCTACTCTTGTGTCGCCAATAGAAGAAGAAGTGCTGGCTTTTTTCAGCAGTTCTTGGGACAAAGATGTCTATGCTTCCGAATCGGAAGAAATGACGGCCTTTGAGCAAGGCGTGAAGATCATAAAAGATTATTACAAGAGAAATTATCCGGCTAATTTCCATATTTTGGGTTTGGAATCATTTTTTGAAGCGCCGATCAAAGACGGAGAAGAAATTCATTCGATCACGGGAAAGATCGACCGGATCGACAAGCTGAAAGACGATACTTTTGAAGTGATCGATTACAAGACTTCGCGGACGCTTCCTTCCCAGAAAAGCGTGGATGAAAATATGCAGCTCGCGATGTATCACTTGGGACTTCTGAATAAATGGCCGAACTTGGCAGGCAAACCAGTCAAGCTTAGTTTGTATTTCTTGCGCCACGGCGAAAAGCTTTCGACTATAAAAAATACCGAGAAATTGAAAGAAACAACGGAAAAAATTCTGGAAATAATCGACAAGATCAAAGTTAGCAATTTTGCTCCCGAGATCAATCCCCTGTGCGATTGGTGCGGCTATCAATCCATTTGTCCGTATTTCAGCCATAAATTCAAAAAAGAAACGATCGATGACAAAAAAATAAAAGAGATAGTGGAAGAATATCTCGGAATAAAAGAGCGAAGCAAAAAAGAAGCTTCGCGGGTGGTGGAATTGCAAAAATTGATCAATCAATATTGCGACGAGGCGAAAATTGACCGGATTTTTTCCGATACCGGATATGTTTCACGAGCTCTCCAAGAGCGATACAGCTATGATGAAAAAATGGCAAAAGAAATTCTGAAAGAGATCGGAAAACTGGAAGAATTTTTGATCGTTGACGTAAAAAAATTAGGCAAAAGCGTCGAGTCTTTCAGCCGGGATGAAAAAAAGAAGATCAACGAGGCCAGAACAAAAAAAGAATTCAAGGTTTTGAGCGCGAAAAAGACCAAGAAAAAATAGTTATAAAGTTATAAAGTTTGTTAAGTTCATAAAGTACGCTAGGGTTTGAATTTAATTTACTTTATAACTTTCAACTTTATAACTTTATGAACTTCGTATTGACTACATCTTAGTTTTGCGGTATCCTGCTTTTTGTGCATCGGCTTCGGTATTGAAATAAACGCGGTTTTCCGGGCTGATCTTATTGTAAGAAGCGCTCCCGGGAGTATGGTAGATCTTGGAATTTTTATTCCCGATTATCTTGCCTTCAGTTTTGGCGATATCGGTAGCATTGGCGGCAGTTTCGCTTTTGGCCAATGACGTAGAGCAATCAGGAGCGTTTTTGAAAATAATTGGCGTATTCGGGCGATAAGTTTCGGATAATTTTCCGGCGCCAAACGACAAGAAAGCAACCAGAATAAATCCGATCAGAAGAATAATCTTATCTTCTTTCTCAATGAGAAACTTTTTTATTTTTTGAAAATCTAAATTTAACATAAAATTACAATTTATTATTAATAATGACTATAATATTTTGTCATTTCGATCGTAGAGAGAAATCGCTTATACTTGCTATTTTGCAATATTTAAGGGATTCCTCGCTCTGCTCGGAATGACAGAAATCATATGATATACGCTTTTATTCTAGGAAGAATTTTTACTTTATCCGTGGCGGAAGTCTTGAGTGTTTTTGAGCGCGAAAAAATGGATTATGAGATTTTAACGGCGAGCGCCGAGATTTTGATGGTGAAAATGGCTAAACCGATCAGGAATGAGCAAACTTTCCTGAATGATCTGGGCGGTATAGTTAAGATTATAAACATTTTGGGCGAAGAAAACAAGGTTTCGGATTTAGAGAATGCTTTTACCGCCGACAAGCTGATCAATCATTATCCGAATATCAAGCCGGAGCTGGAAAATATTCCTTCGGTTAAGCTTTATTGGGGCATTAGCGTGTATTTTATTTGCTCCGCCGAATTACAAAAAAAACAAAAAATTGTCAAACAGATCCAGAGTTATTTATTCAGCGTAAAAGAAGTATTGCACGAGCGGGATATGAAATGCCGGATCGTCACTCCCCCGCCCAATAAATTCACGCTTGACGCTCCGAACGTGGAGAAAAATAATTTGCTCAAAAAAGGCGGCGAGATCGCGGTTTTGGTGGACAAGGAAAAAACTTATTGGGGAAAAACACTGGCAATTCAGGATTTCCGGTTTTATGGATTGAGGGATTTTGGCCGGCCGGCGCGCAGTATGAAAGTCGGTATGATGCCGCCAAAACTTGCCCAAGTGATGATAAATCTTGCGGAAGTGCCGAAGGACGACAAGATACTCGATCCCTTCTGTGGCACGGGCGTAGTGCTTCAGGAAGCGATGCTTATGGGTCATAGTGTGATTGGCACGGATAGCAACAGCGCGACAATTGCTCTGGCGAAACAAAATCTGGAATGGCTGATCGAGACGATGAAAAGAAAAGATCCTAAGAGTGCTATAAGCAAAGAAATGTACCAGTTGTTCCAGGCGGATGCGAGGCTTATTGCCAAGCCGATACAGGCAAATTCAATTTCGGCAATTGTGACCGAGGGAACTTTGGGCCCGAAATACGGCCGAATACTCCCTAGCGATAAGCAAATGCAGGATAATTTTAAAAATCTCGAAAAGCTTTATCTTGATGTTTTTGCACAATTTAAAACAATACTCAAAAAAGACGGACGAGTGGTGATCAGTTTTCCGGTTTACATTATTAAAGGCACGAGGCAGGAGTTCATTCCATTTCTTGACAAGTTGGTACAACTTGGTTATAATATAAAACGTCCTATAAAAGCTGACGAGCTTAAGGGAATTCCATTACTTGCGCTATCAAAGAATGGAACGATCGTTTATTCAAGACCGGATCAAAACGTCGGACGAGAAATTGTTATTTTTACCAAAAAGTAATTATTGTTTAAAATACGATTTTTAAGTTTTATTTTAAAATTGAATCATTTAAAATTGATTTAAAATTTAAAATTATAAATTGAAAATTTCGAAGTACTATGGCACATAAAAAAGCAGGTGGTTCGTCCAGTTTAGGACGAGACTCAAGGCCAAAATTTCTGGGCGTAAAATTATATGACGGCGAGATCGCCAAGACCGGCAACATCATTGTCCGCCAGAGAGGCAGCCATTTCCGAGCCGGAAAAAATGTCAAAATGGGATCGGACGATACTTTGTTTGCTATTGGCAACGGCATTGTGAAATTCGGCATTAAGAAAGTCAAAAGATTCAATGGCGAATTGAAGAAGATCAAAATTGTCAGTGTTGTTGAAAAACCGAAAGTAGCGACAAAAGCGACAGCCAAGAAATAGATCTCCGTTCAAAATATAGATATTTTAAAAAAGAGGCCGCTCGCCTCTTTTTTTGTTGCGGTTAGAATTGACAATAAAAAAATATTCTGCTAACATTCTGTTAAAGTCGCGACTGGCTAAAATAAACACAAAAGTGAGGAATGATAAAGAATGGAGGAAAAAATCGGTATCTCCGCGGGAGAACTCTTAGAAAATGCATTTCGGATATTAAGCGAGAAAAATTCTTATCGAAGAATAGGTTTCCCTGAACAAGTTTCAGTTATAATTGCCGAGGATTCGGATATTCACAGAGCTCGGCAAGGATATATGGGTTACAAAAGTGCAACGCTATTCGAGATCAATAAAAAGTTATGGGCAATGTCCGTAGGAAAAGCTTGGGGCGATTACCCCGCTGATCCTTATGATAGCGATATTTTGGCAATAGAAATATCGTCGCCTGAAGAAAAAATCGACAAGGATCTCATGGGGGAAATACAAAAACGCATTCATTTCGATGAACATTTCCAGCACTCGCTGATAATCGCCAGGAAAAATGGCCAGATAACAGTTGCTGAAAATCCGGAAAATCGTTTCAAGAAAAAAATACTTGAATCGTTGCGGCCTGTTGCTTCAAAATTTATAGTCCAGAAGCTTGAAATTGACAAATGGTCTGTTAGCGCGATAGACTTGCAGCCAGTGGTAATATCCATGGTACGCTACAAGCCGGAGTTCGCCGAAGTAATGGCAAATCGGATTTTGGAAATCCTACGCAAAGAGTAAAAACAAATAAGGGATCACATCGTGTGTATCCCTCTTTTTTATACTTTTTTAAAATTTATCCTCAACTGAAAATTTATGCTATAGCAAGAAAATTCAGTTAAGTTGAGAAATGTTAGTTTGTTCGCTCTCCCCTTTTTTATAATACAGTTGCGCTCCGCGGCGGGCAAACCAGATTTTGAATGAGGATAAAAATTACAATTTTTCCTTACACCAAGCAATCGTACTTTTAATTAGTTCCGTTTCCGAATTTTTGTCGGTAAAATTATGGTCTCCGTTTTTTATGATTTTATAATCCGCATTCAGCAGCTTGACAGCTTTTTTGTCTTGCGATATTTCAATAACTTCCTCTTTTGATCCTCTTAAAATTAAAGTCGGCAAATTTATTAATTTCATAACAGGACTTGAGTCCAGAGTTTTCAATTCGTTGAATAACTCTTTTCCCGCTGTTAATTTTTTACCGGTAAATTTTTGCGAAACGTAAAATACCCCTTCTTCTTCAATGGTTTTCCGGTGCTCAGGCGTGTCGTAATAATTAATGCCAAAAAACATCGGTCCCCAGAAAATTAACGCTTTAACAGATAGCTTTTTTCTTAGAGCAAATAAGGCGGCGGCCGCTCCCATGCTTATGCCAATAATGCCAATTCTTTTTGGGTCGACCTTATCATGTGTTTTGGCGAATTCTATCGCGGTTAATATATCTTCCGCTTCTGATCCAATGGTTGCTTCCTTGAAATCTCCTTCGCTTTCTCCTGAACCTCGGCAATCAATTCTTAATACGGCTATCCCCGCTTCCGCAAAGCATTCAACCGAATTATTGACAAAAGGATAATATTCTTTTGTGCCTTTGAATCCGTGCACAATAATTACAATCGGCAAATTATTTTTGTCCGGATATGAAAGCAGTCCTACGATTTTCTGATTTTTGGAATTATGGATTATTATTTTTATTTCTTTCATTTTTTCATTTTTTAAAAATTATCACCCAATCCGCGGCGGGCAAACCAGATTTTATCAGCACCGATTTTGCTTTAATTAAATTGATTTTTAGGGACATTGGGTTGAAAATTCACTAAAATAATCGTATTGTGTTATCGCTCAAATTCCTTAAGAAGTTTTAAATATTTATTCTGTAAATCTTTTCCAATCCAGCCGTCCTTCAAAACGGCGACTTCACCATTATTTTTAATGATATTCGAACAAGAATCAAAATAAAAACCATCAAATGTTGCAATAAATATCCACGAGGGATGCCATTTGATTTTTTGTTCTTCGGCTAGATTTTTAATTTTCTCTTTATTAAACTTTCGGCGGTATTTTACCTCTATAAGAAAAACACTCTCTTTGCTTTGTGAGATTAAGACAAAATCAGGCGAATGTCTAATATTGTCTATTACTTTTTGTGCTTTAGAATATTTCTTGCATTGCGTTAATTCTGGTACAATGTTTTCATACCCAAAAGGGATAATCGTGTATTTTCCTGCTTCGCGGAACATTTGCTCGAAAATAATCTCCGCGATTTTGCCTTTAATAAGATTTTTTGAAAAATTTGTGTCCATATTTATTCTTTGTTTAAATTAAATATTAAATTTCACTTATTAAAATCTTTATAAATATTCCCTATATTTCCCCTCAATCCCCTGCCAAAGCCCTTCGGCGTATTTTTTAATCGATTTTGTTTCAATTAACTTGTTCTTGCACGATTTCTTTATGAAATTTGGATGAAGCAGTCGCTCTTGACAAGTGGTATGATTCTGCTATAATTATATCAGAATCACCACGAAAAGACCCCTTTAAGGTTTTGTCCTTACTGGGTGCTTTTTTTATATTCCAATTTTCCTTTAAGATCGTTTATAAAAGTGATTTTATTGGCCGCAAATTTTTTCAACAAAGCTGAATAGCTAAATCTATTCGGTATCAAGACTTTCTCCAGTTTATTCTGTTGTGATAAGTAATGAATCAAACAATGGAAATCCCCATCCCCGCTTACAATGATTGCCTTATCGTATGTCGCATAATCAATCATCGCCTGAAGCACAAGTTCTGCGTCACAATTACCTTTTATTTTTCCGTCTTTATATTTTAGTGTTGGCTTAAAAATAAGGACATAACCATATTTTTGCAAAGAATTATAAAGATCCTGATTTTCCGGTAAATATCCGATAAACAAATAAGCTACTTCAACTTTATATTTCTCTTTTAAGTAAACTCTAAAACGAGTAAAATCCAATTTCCAACCCAAGCTTTGAATGGATAAATTGAGATTTTGGCTGTCAATAAACGCGTAATTTTTTAATTCCTTTTTATTCATAATTTAAAACCAAACTTTAAAGAAAAACGACACCCCTTAAAGCTTGTCGTTTTTCGATTTATTCCTGTGAGATAATTTATTTAACCGGTCGGATTGCCGCTTTGATGAATTCCGAAAACAGCGGATGCGGAGCAAGCGGCCGGGATTTGAATTCCGGATGGAATTGCGTGCCGACAAAGAAAGGATGAATATTGCCGGGCAATTCCACGATTTCCATCAAGCGCCCATCCGGCGATTTGCCGGAAAAAACCATTCCTTTTTTCTCAAGGATCTTCACGTAATCGGGATTCACTTCCCAGCGATGGCGATGGCGTTCGGAAATGCGATTTTTTTGATAAGACTGGAAAGCCAGAGTGTTTTTCGCGATCAGCGCCGGATAAGCTCCCAGCCGCATCGTGGCGCCGTAATTCGAGTCTTCCAGATTTTTCTTTTGTTCGGGCATTATATCAATAATCGGATATTTTGTTTTGCGGTCGATCTCGGTGGTATTCGCTCCGCCCAAGCCGGCAACATTGCGGGCGTATTCCACGCAGGCGATCTGCATGCCATAGCACAATCCCAGGTACGGGATCTTGTTCACTCTGGCAAACTGAATCGCCCTGATCTTTCCTTCCACTCCTCTTCCGCCAAATCCGCCGGGCACTATTATGCCGTCCATTTCTTTCAGTTCTTTTAATTTTTCCGGATCTTTTTCATAGTCCTCGGAATTTATCCAATGAAGCGCCGGTTTTACGTCCAGCGTCCAGGCGGCGTGCTTGATCGCTTCGATCACTGAAATATAGGAATCGGATAAAACAAAATCGCCGGTGGAAAAATATTTGCCGATGATGCCAATCTTCACTTCTTTTTTTAAGCTTTTGATCTTGAGAGCCAGTTTCCGCCAGTCGTGCATATCGCGCTTTCTTTTCTTGATCCCGAAATGTTTTAGTATTTTGTCGCCCAGATTATCTTTTTCAAAATTCACCGGAACGTCATAAATTGAATCGACATCCGGAGCGGAAATGACCATTTCCGGCCTGATATTGCAAAATACCGACAGTTTTTCCTTGCGGCGATCATCGATCGGCACTTCCGAGCGGCAAAGAATGACATCCGGCTGAATGCCCGCGGAATTGACGGTTCGCACGGCGTATTGCGTCGGTTTGGTTTTCATTTCACCGATCTTGTTGGGGATCGGAAGATAGCTCACCAGGACGAAAAGAACTTCTTCGGGATTGGATGATTTTAGCATTCGGGCCGCTTCCAAAAACAGGATATTCTGGTATTCTCCCACTGTCCCGCCGATCTCGATGATCGTAAAATCAGCTTTGGCGAGCTTGGAGGCTTTTTTGATCCGGCGGATCACTTCTTCCGGAATATGCGGTACCACTTCCACGCATTTTCCGCCGTATTCCAGATTTCTTTCTTTCCGGATGACTGTTTCATAGATCAAGCCGGTAGTCATATAGTTTATTTTGGGAATATTCTTATCGAGAAATCTTTCATAATTGCCGATATCCTGATCGCATTCCATGCCGTCGTCGGTCACAAAAACTTCTCCGTGCTCGATCGGGTTCATCGTACCCGCGTCAAGATTGATATAGGGGTCAATCTTGATCGCCGTGACAGTAAAGCCTTTGGATTCCAATATTTTTCCGATCGAAGCGGTAGCCACTCCTTTGCCTATCCCGCTCATTACTCCGCCTGCCACAAAAATAAATTTGGTCATATGTCTCTATTATTGGATTATTAAATAATTTATTCTCTTTCTACGATAACTACGACCACGGCTTCTAATCCGTGCGGCAAGTTAATAGTTACTTTGTGTTCGCCTATCTCTTTGATGGCTTCCGTGGAAATATTCTTGGCCGGTATGCTTTTGATGTTCATTTTTTCGTTTATCAGGGCTTCGCGGATCATATCCGGCTTGATAGACCCGAATAATTTTCCTTCCGCGTTCGCTTTTGCCTTTATTTTAACGACAAAATCATCAAGCGCGCTCGCCAGAAACTCTGTTTTTTCCAGATCCTCTTCCGCCTTTTTTGTAATATCTGATTTTTGCGTTTCCGCTTTTTTGATCATATCCGGCGTGGCGACTTGGGCCAGTTTGTTGGGAAATAGGAAATTACGGGCGTATCCGTCGGAAACATCCTTGATATCCCATACTTTTCCCACATTTTTGACGTCTTCCAGTAAAATTACTTTCATATGTTTCAGGTTAAAATTACGCTTATATTCTATCAGTTATTTATAAATTTTGCAATTCATTTAGAGCCGCGTCCATCTGCGGATCTTTTCCCGCCTCAAAATCTTCCGGTTTCAATTCCATCGCGATATCCGGACTGATGCCTTCCTTGTTGATATTTTTTCCCGAAGGCGTCAGCCATTCGGCAATGGTGATCTTGAGAGTGGAATTGTCTTTGAGAGGCTGGACTTCCTGAACCGACCCTTTGCCGTATGTTTTTTCGCCGATAATTTTTATTTGCCGGTTGTCTCTCAATGTTCCGGCCAAAATTTCCGACGCCGAAGCGCTTCCTTGATTGGCCAGTATGACCAGCGGGATATTGCCTAGTTCATTTTTCCCTTCGGTAAGATAGTCTTTTTTGTTGTCCTTATTGAATCTTTCTATGGTAACGACTTTGCCGGCCGGCAAGAAAACTCCGGCGATATCCACCGCTGAATCCAGAAATCCTCCCGGATTATTTCTCAAGTCCAGGACTATTCCTTTGGCGTTTTGCTTGAGTATTTCCTTGGCAAATGTCTTTATGTCGGAAAAAGTGTCTTCGCCGAAGCGGGAAATCTTGAGAATAGCAATCTTCCCTTTATCGGTGTTGCTGAATTTCAGCTCGGCGCTTTTGATGACTATGGTCTTTCTTACGATTTTAAATTCCCGGCTCTCGGTTTCATTGTCGCGGATGATCGTCAGCGTGACCGTGGTTCCTTTTGGCCCGCGGATCAGGCTTACCGCTTCGTTCAGGGACATATCGAGAGTGACGGTGTCGTTTATTTTATAAATTTTATCTCCGGCTTTGAGTCCGGTTTTTTCCGCCGGCGAATTCGGCAAGGGCGCGACTATCACAATGATATTTTTTTTGATGCCTATCTCCGCTCCTATCCCGTCAAAAACGCCGTTTAATTCCTCATCGAATTTTCTGGTTTCCGAGGGATCCATAAAGATCGTGTAAGGATCATCGAGCGACGCGACCATTCCGCTGATGGCGCCGTAAAACATTTTTTGTTCGTCGATCTTCGCGGTATCGGCGTATTTATCTTTTATTAATTGCCAGGTATCCCAGAATAAGCTGAAATCCAGATCGCTTGGAGCGCCAGCGTCTTTGTTGATTATTTTATTAAAAGTTTGTTTTACCGCGGCCGGAAGCGGGGCTTGTTTTTGCCCGTAAAAAATTCCCGCGCCGAAGGTAAAAATAAAAAGAATTATTACGGCAATAAATTGTATGAGCTTATTTTTATTCATATTGTATTTGAAATTTAAACGTGGATTGAACCTGAGGTTTTTGCATGGTTTCAGTTTATTTTGGGAATTTCTTTGCCAAAATATTTCCAAAAATATTTAATAGCGCTGATTATATGGATAATAGCGTATTTTTTCGATTCGGTGCTCTGCTTTCCGTGATAATGCATCATTTTTACCTCCGGATAATAGACAACCCTAAAGCCATTATCCCAGAATCTTCGGCACCAGTCAACATCTTCAAAGTACATAAAAAATCTTTCATCCATGGATCCGACTTTCTCAAGTGCGGCTTGCCGGATAAACAGCGCGGATCCCATCAGCCAGTTGACCGACTGGATCAAATTATGATCGCTTTCTTTCATTAAAAAATGATCAAGCGCTTTTTTGGCGAAGGAAAAGTCTTTTAAAATGGTGCGGCGATACAGTATGACGCGCGGCGTATAGAACCGGAAATAGGAATTTTGAAAAGTATTATTGAAATTCAAAAGCTGCGGGCCCAGAATTCCGATCTTGGGATTGCTTTCCATATACGAGAACATTTTATCGACTGCTTCGGGTTTCGCGATAATATCCGCGTTAAGCACCAGAAGATATTTTCCGCCGGCGCTTATTTTTTTAATTCCCGCGTTGACGGATTTGGAATAGCCGACGTTTTTTTCCAGCGGCACAAAAATAATATCGGGAAAGCTGTCGCGGATGAAATATTCGGTTTTATAATCGCTTTCGACATCGACAACGATTATTTCATAGCGGATTTTGAGAACCGTGGATTTAAGCGATTTGATGCAGAGCGAGAGGATTTCCGGCGTTTTGTAATTAATAATGATAATTGATAGGTCGGCCATAGTGAGTTTTGGAATTAATCGAAGATATTTTTGATAGTTTCATGGATTTTGTCGTAATTATCGCCGGTGGGCAGAAGTATAAAAGCCTTGTCGCTGTTAAAAGTCGAATATAAGAATTTTTCCTCGCCGGTATCGATCACTTTTGTTTTTATCGATGTGTTTTTCAGGCGGGAGAAAAGTTTTATCACTTCTTCCATTTCCCAGACCTGCATATCGGTTCTGGTATTGGCTTCCATAATATTTAAAAGCTTGTTCAATCGGTAGGGATTTAAGATTATGCCGGTTTTGGTGATCTTGCCGTAAATTGCCCTGATCACTTCCTGCTGTCTTCTGGATCGGTCAAAATCGCTGCTCGACATCCTTGCGCGGGTATAGAGCAGCGCCGTGTCGCCGTCTATCGTCTGGCGGCCGGCCGGCAGGCTGATGCTTCCTTCCTCGAAAGGCACAGCTTCGACAAAGGGTCTCGCGAGATTCAATTCCACTCCTCCCAGAGAATCAACGAGGTCTTTAAACGCTTTGAAATTGACGATAACGGCAAAATGAACGGGTACGCCGGAGACATTGCTGAAGATCGATCTCGTGTATTCCAATCCTTTGCCGGGGGTTTGCTTTTCGCCTATTTCATAGGCTTCATTCAGCTTCCGGCTTTCATTCAAGCCCGGCATATAGACAAAAAGATCCCGCGGTATCGAAATAAGCGCTATTTTGCTGTCATAAGGCCTGACGCTGACAATAATGCTGCTATCGGTAAGCAATCCTCCGTTGGGGTCGTCTTTTCCCCGCATTCCCAGAATTAAAAAATTTACGCGTTTTTTTATGGTATTCGGCTCGTCCAGTATCGAGGTTTCCACTGGCAAGCTGAATATGAATGAATTATCTAGCGGCAAAAGACGCAATATTCTTTGAATGATAGAGCCGTCATTGGTCGAAATGTTTTCCATCGCTTGATTGGCTCTGGCGCCATACCAAATCCCCGTAATAAGCACCATCGCGATCACGGCAAGCGCTGTTTTTTTAATAATTCTTTTTTTTCTGTTTTCGCGGTAAGCATGATTGAAGTCTGAAAGCCGCGTGATCCTGATCTCTTGGGAATTATTTTTTTGCTTTAAGTTTAAAACATTTTCAAACATAATATATTTTGCGCGATATTTTTTAATAATTTTGCTTAATTTACGCGAGTGCCGGTCATTTGAACCATCTTTTCATTTCTTTATCCGCCAGTTTTTTCTTTGACATTATTATTTTCCGCTTGGCCGACATTTTTGGCAATAATTTTATAAAATCGGATAATCCCCAGAGCGTTGACCGCTCAAATAACAGAAAATAGATCCAGAGTTTCGCTTCCCGGAAAATAAAGAATGGGAAATCGCGCAGGAACTGGCCGGCGATCTCGTTTTTTACCATCGCCAATCTTTGGTTCACGTAGTCCCAGCGCTTTTTTTCTTCGGGAAGGTTTTTGCGCGACTGGATGAAATCCCAAAATCCCTGGCTAAGGCGCTGAGTGGTGGAGCGGTCGTGCCAGGCGATCACCGAAGGATCATAAAAATTTTTCCAGCCCAATAATGCAAGCCGCCAGCCCAGATCAACATCATCGGCATACCAGACAAAGTCTTCGTCAAAGATCTGCCCGTTGATCTTCCCGTCTTCCAGAGCGGACTTTCTGAAAAATCCCGAAGCGCCTTCATAAGAGAATATTTCTTCCGGCTTGGCGAATTGTCCGGCGTCTTTCGCGCCATGCCCCCTGTTCACTATCCGGCGAGACCGGAATATCTCAAATCCGGCGGTATCGATCGTATCGGTAAGCTTTTGGTTTTTAAAATCATAGATCAGCGTTTTGGATTGCAGCGCTCCGATTTTTTCATCGCTCTCCATCCTGCTCACGGCATTTTTTATAAAATCTTTTTCCAGGATTACATCAACGCATAAGGCGAGAATATATTTTCCTTGGCTTTTTTCAATGCACCGGTTGAATCCGCCGCCGACATAATGGTTTTTTGCGCTTTCGATCAATTGAAATTTTGGAAATTCTTTTTTGGCGACAAGCCGAGTTTGATCGCCGGAGTTATTGTCAAAAATAATTACTTCCAAATCGGGGTATGATTGAGCTTCAATCGCCTTTAGGCAATGCCTGATATATTTTTCTCCGTTTCTAACCACTAAATTTATCGTTACCTTGGGATCATTGGCCATGATTTTTGATTTTTGCGCCTAGCTGTTTTTTAACGCCGACAATTATTCCGACCGTCAGGATAAACATTAAAAATTCTCTCTCATCGAAGAGAGCGGCATCGGTTAAATTATAGCCAAAAATCCACAAACTGTAAAGGAAAAAAGCATAGCCGTAAATTTTAGTTTTTTCGTCAGCGGCCTTCTGGAAGATTTCCCAGGAATATTTCAAGATCAGAACGCAGATCGCGAGGAATAAGATCAAGGAAAATATCCCTGTTTCAGCCAATATGTTCAGATAAAGATTATGGGCGGAAGCGCCGGCTTTGAGAGCGGAAATATTCTGGCTGAGAACTACCGGAAAATTGCCTATTCCCACTCCTAGCAATGGATTTTTGACGACAGACGCAAAAGATTTTTTCCAGATCTCGAGGCGAAGATTATTGGACGTTTCGGATGCGTCAATGATCGACATAACTCTGTTGAGTATCATACCTTGCTGGGTTGATGTTTCGGTTTTGAGAAAAAATTGATCTTTGGCCAGGATCGGATAGCTCAAGGCAAGCGCTATGAAAAATATCAAAATTATCGCGCTGTTTTTTTTAATTATTCCTGAATTGACGGCGGATTTTTCTTGGGACAGATTGAAATAATCAAGCAGTCCGGGAATTTTTTTCTGAATAAAAATAAAAGACAGAGGAAGCAGAACAGCCAGCCATATTCCCCTGGTTCCGCTGAGGACAACCGCGAGAAACGCGGCCAAAAGCGCGCCTAAGCATAAATATTCTTCTTTGCTCGCGATCCAGTTTTTTGCTTCCAGCTTCAGATTTTTAATTTTATCAAAAAATATGGCGATCAGAGCCGGCAAGCCAAAAAGAATATATAGCGGAAAAGTGTGGCTGTCGGGAAAAGAAGAAAACATTCTCAATTTGGGAAATTCGCCGGTATTATATGAAAACCAGGTATTGCCGGAAAAAACAATATTGCTCCAATTCGTCCCGTAGAATCCCGTCTGGATCTGTCCGGCCCAAAACATCATAAATTCGGTAAGATTCAGAAAATAGGCCGATAAAAGCTGCAAAAAGCCGATGCCGACGATCAAAGCGATCGAGATCGCGATATTTTTTGAAATTTCAGCGATGGTAATCAAGCGATTTTTAAAAACCCAGACAATGACCGGAAAGATCAGTGAAAGATTGATAAAATAAAACAAGCGTTTGGCGCCGGCAAAAAGAAAAACGCTTTTTCCGAGAGAAATAAAAGCCAAAGCAAAAATCAATAGGCCTAAAATCTCAATTTTGTTTTGCGCGTATAAGGCGCGAAGATTATTTTTGGTAATACGCTGTTTTAAAAAATTCAGCGCATCTTTTTTGACGATAAAAAACCATTTTAACGCGATTAGAATTACCACTATCCGCCACATATTGAATGAATCGAAACTGGCAGTGATCGGAAGCGCGATATAAAACGGGATCGAGCGGCTAAAAAGCAGCACTGATTCTTTGAGAGGCTGAGTCTGGATAAACGCGTACAGCATAAATAAGATCGCCCAAGCCCAAATTCGGTCAATGCCTCCCAGAGCAATCAGAAAAACCAGCAGGAGTTGCAGAGCGTATACCGAATTTATAGGTTTTTTAAAGACTTCGAACATATTTTATCGTATATTTTTTTAAAAGATTTTATCGAAAATTTCGAGTATTTTTTTTGAAGAGATCGGCCAGGAGAACTTTTTGACAATAGCGGGACCGTTATTGATTATTTCGCGGCGTTTAGTTTCATTCAAAATGCCATTTTTGATGGTCTCGGCGGTTTCTTCGACATTGGCGGGATTTTTTATAAAGAACGCGTACCGGTCAAAAATTTCATGAGTGAGGTCGTTGTCAGCGACGACAGCCGGCGTTTTAAGGCTCAAGGCTTCGATCGGAGGCAATCCCATCGCTTCGCTTTCGGAAGCGTAGATCACCAAACGGGCGGTTTTGACGAGGCCAAAAAGCTCTTTTTGATCCTCGATATAGCTTCTGTAGATTATCGCTTCGCGCCCGAGTTCGGCGTTTATTTTTCTGGCTAAGTCGGCGAGGACCGGCGGATTATATTTATCGGCGCAAGCGACGAGATATTGCAGATCGGGAAAATCTTTGGCGATTTTGGCGAACGCCAAAATCGCTTCTTGGAAGTGCCGGCGGGGAAAAGCCTGTCCCCAGGAAAAAATAAGATCTTTTTTTATGGAATACTTTTTCTTGATGTTGTCGATCTCATCGTCGCGGAAAGACAATCGCGCCAGTTCTTGATTAAGACCCCAAGGCGCAACTTCAATTTTTTCATTCGGAATTTTAAATAATTGGGAAAGCTCTTTTTTCGCGGTTTCCGATATGGTTATTATTTTATCCGTTTTCTTGATCGCCCACCAGGAAAAAATACGGTAGGCTAAGCGGTATCGTAAAGGAAGATTGCCGTTGTGAATTTCATAATAAAGATCATTGGTCAGCACTACGGCGGATCGGCCGATAAAAAAAGCTGGCAGCATATATCCGGGAAAGAAAAAACCGTCAAGCGAGTCGGTAAAATAAATGAGCGGAATTAAAAAATGGTAAAAAAAAGTGAAGCTTGGAGGAAGGAGAGGTACGCGAAGGATTTTTTTATGGAATATGTGAGATGTTAGGACTTTATCGGAAGGAATTTCTTTTTTAAAATAGAGATGAAATTCAAATTTTTCGGCAATCCCGGGCGTTTGACTTAGCGCTTCCAAAAACTGGATGAGGGTTTGCCCCACTCCAAAACGCGGTCCTTCCAGATTGTGGCATTCAATGCCGATTTTTTTGATCATAATCTAATTTTTATATACGCCGAATTTTCCGGCGTAGAAATCCCCGATCCCTTTCATTATCATTCTGGCGATTTCTTTTTTTGCCGGGAAAAAGATAGTTTTTATAATTTGTTTAAGATATTTAGTAATGCTCCAGAGATAAATAAATCCAATAATTGATTTGGGGGCTTGCAATTTTGACAGCAAGAGGGCGTTGCGAATGTGATAATAATGGACTACCGGATTGGTTTTGGGTTTAACGCTTCTTGAAACCTTGTGCCAAATATGCGAGGATGGCGCGTAGATGATCTTATAGCCGTTTTTTCTGGCTCGCAAGCACCATTCGGTATCCTCGTAATAAAGAAAAAAATCTTCATTCATCGGTCCGATCTTTTCTATAACCTCGCGCTTGATCAAAAGCGAGCATCCGGTCATAAAATCCACTTCTTTAATCGTCTCATCAAGCGGTTTATCGTCTATTTTATCAAATTCCATATGCCGGCCTCCGCCCAGCCAGCTGAAATATCCGCCGCCAAACCAGATCCGGTTTTTATCAGTTTCATAATAGATCTTGGGCCCGATAATGCCGAAATTCCGGTCGCTTTCCCCTACCTTTACCAGTTTTTCCAAGAATCCTGGACCAACGATCGTGTCGTTATTAAGCAATAAGACATAATCAGACTTATTTTTGACGGCGTACTCGATTCCCGGATTATTGCCGCCGGCAAAACCGGCGTTATGGCTATTGATCAATAATTTATAATTTACAGCTGTTTTTTTGTCGCTTATCCAGTTTTTTATCTTTTCCACCGATTCATTCGTCGAATTATTATCAATGACAATGACTTCATAATTCGGATAGATGATCTTTGCCAGCGAATCAAAACATTCCAACGTGTCTTGCCAGCCGTTCCAGTTAAGAATTATGATTGAGACTTTCGGGGTTGACATTTTATTAAAAATATTGTAAATTTTAAATAAATAAGACTTAGAGGAGGTAAAATGCAAGAAATTTTTCTGTTAGCGGCGATAATATTCGCGGGATATACGATATATGCGGCAATAATGGCTTATTGTGCCACGCGTATAGGAAAAACTCGTCCTATGCATCGCATACAAATTGTATGCGGCTGGGAAATATACGAGCCATATAGCGACAGCAGTTTTGTCAGTAACTTTAAAGAATTTTTTTTGCCAAACTATTTGCTACACTGAATTTTAATTCGGTGTTTTTTTAAATCAAATTGATCGTATCTACGCTTTAAATCCTATCAAAATTTTCATTAGTTGGCAATTTAAAATATTGCACAAAAAACTAGTCTGTGCAATATTTTAAATATATTACTTAGTGATTATTGTGCCGGTTTTATAGGAATTTTTTTCCGCACTATTAATGATAAAGATCATTTCCCATTTTCGGCCGCTGGCTGTGAATTTTTCGCCGCTCATAGACAAGTGGTGTTTTTTATTATCGGAGCCGATCTCATACACTTTATAGTCATTGTCGGCGCGTGTCAGCGTTGACGTCGCATAGGAATCTCTGGCTTCAGGCATTACGGTCACAATATCGCTCCATTTAAAATTATAAAAACCGAATATTTTTTCCGATTGGATCCAGCGTTTGTATTTTCCCGTGACAACATAAACTTTGTAATCCCCTTTCGCTCTGATCAAAGATCCGTCTTGCACTTCTGAAAAATAAGAAAAAGATTTTGGCGCGGTGGCGGTAATCAAGCTTGGAGTCGTTATCTCTATGTCAACTTCGGCATTTGTATAAAAAGGCGGGGCTTTGGCGATTATGGTCTTAGAATCGATTAAGCTTATTTCTGTCGCCGGAATTCCTCCAAATTTTACGGTTGATCCGAGAATGAAGTTTTCTCCAATGATGGTTACCAATGTCCTGTTGCCTAGCGCGGAAGTTTTTGGGGATACGCTTTTTATCGAAGGCTGGTCCGGAGAAGTCAGCGAGGCGGTATACGAAAATTTTACCGGAATTTCGTTTTTTCCGAAGCCGGAAATTTTTCTTTCGCTGATCGGCATAAGCGTTACCGATTTTACCAGCGTGCCAAAATTATCAATATAAATATTTCCGCTTTGATTGCCCCGAAGCTCGTAGTTTTTAAGAGTTAGTCCGCCTCCGATATTTTCAATTACATATGCCACTTGAAAATGAGCGTCTGGGGCGTCTGATTTGAGATTTATTTCCAAAGTTTGGTTGGGAACGCTTAGGATCGGCGAAGATATGAATTGATACCATTTTCCCGACCAGTCTTTTATATTTTCTTCATTTTTGGCGATACTGCTTTTGGCCATATTATTGGAATAGAGCATAAAAGAACTGGAAGCGGAAATATGCAAATTTTCATAATTTAGATTTGGATTGGCGTAAGCGTATTTTTTATTCTGGATAGTTTGGCCGTTGAAATAATTCGTGATCACCCAATCGGAAAAAACACTGCTGAAATTCGCCCGCGGGTCGATTTTTTGCAATGCGTCATTTACTGCCGCTATTCCGATTTTAGGCGTGGTGATAATTGATCTTAGAATGCCGGTTCCATAACGGCCGACCAGAAATTGCATAAAAATATTGACGCTTGAATAATCGTGATTTGTGTTTTTCCATTCGGTAAGCGAATCGGAAGGGTTGCGGCTGAAATCACTGACATTTGATTCAAGAGCGCTGCCTTTATAAGCGTTGTCGTATCCCAGAGCGGTAGGCGCGTATTCGCTTAGGGCTTCATTCAGCCAGACTTCTTCGTTAACGTTGGAAATTTTAGCTTTTTCGCTCCAATTGATCATATGCTGAAATTCGTGAGCCAAAAAAGATTTTATATCAGGTTCATCTACGAAATTAATATTCAAATACAGCAATTCTTTTTCATTCGTAAAGATGGAGTTTATTTCATTTTCTTTTTGCGCGTAAGAATCGATGCTTTTCCCCGCCGCCAGATCGGCCTTTTTTTCTTTTTCCATAGCTTCCAGCTGAGTTTTTTTGTATTCATCAAGCAAGGCTTTTGAGTATTCGTTAGTGGTGCTGAAATAGCCGCCGTAAGAGCCTTTTACGGTGTCATTTTTGATATCAGTCAATAATATATATATTTTTTTGTCTCCATCAATGCCGGGATTCCACTCTTCTCCGTAAAATTGGCGCATTTTAGGATAGATAGTATTATCAAATTCATTGGCTAGGGCGGTAATATTGCCAATAAGAGTGTTCTGGTCCTGAGGATTTGTCGAATTCCAATAAAAATCATCAACATAATAATAAGCGTTTGATCCGACAATGCGGCTGGTGGCTGTGATAGAGTTTCGTCCTTGAACATCATATGTCGGATCGATCAAAAAAGTTTTTGCCTCTGCGGCTTTTGCGATCGGCGAACCGCTAACAGTAAATCCAAATAAAAAAAACCCTAAAACTAAAATTAATTTTACGCTTCTTTTTTGATAATTTAATATTTTCACAGAAGTTTTATTATATTAGGGTGGGTAGCGGGAGTCTCCACCTTCGCATAAAGCTATGGTGGGCAAAGGAACCCGCGCGTTCATCCCAGTAAAATTCAAGCTTTCTGCAGACCGAGCGGGTAGCGGGAGTCGAACCCGCGTGTTCATCCCAATAAAATTCAATTATTTCTGTATATTGAGCGGGTAGCGGGAGTCGGACCCGCGTGTTCACCTTGGAAGAGTGACGTAATACCGTTATATTATACCCGCTCAATGTACGGAAATTTATTAGTTTTTATTTTATGGGAGAAGAGTGACGTAATACCGTTATATTATACCCGCTCGGTTTGCGGAAATCTATACCCGCACGAATAATATTTTTTTTTAAAAAACAATTGAACAATACTTTTAAATTATAGCAAGTTTGGATAAAAAATCAATTTTTTGTCGGGGTACTGGGATTCGAACCCAGAGTCACCTGCTCCCAAAGCAGGCATGTTAGCCGTTACACCATACCCCGTGAATATTTGATATTTAGATATTTATTTGCACTTGCTTTTTTGGCGGAGTTTACCCTGAGCCTATCGAAGGGCTACACTCCGTAATAACCCATATCTTAACTAAAAAAATAACTTTCGTCAACTAAGCTTGCCGGGTTCCAAATATATTTTAAACAAAAACCCCACTTGAGGAAAAGCGGGATTTGTTTTTTTTTAAAAAATATTTTTGCAAATTATCTGACCGCTTCTTTGAGCATTTTACCAGCCTTGAATTTCGGAACTTTCATTGCAGGAATTTGAATTTTAACACCTGGTTTTTGAGGATTAACGCCCATTCTTGCTTCTCTGTGATTAACGCTAAATTTACCAAAACCTGTTAAAACCACTTCGCCGCCGTCCTGAAGTGTTTTAGTAATAGTTTCAATAACAGTATTAACGACTAAATCTGTATCTTTTTTAGAAATGCTAGTCTTATTGGCAATAACATCTATTAATTCATCTTTTGTCATAGTTCACCTCCCTTCAATAAAAAATTAACTCTAAACTTTAAATTCTAAACGCTAAATTAAAACCAAATTCATTAAATTATTCAATTTTAAATTCTATTCAGCGTTTATCGTTTAGCATTCAACGTTCATTAGTTATCCACATCCTGCTCTAATTATACGCTAATGGCTTATATAAAGCAACACCAGTTATCAACAGATGTAAAATTTTCTAATTCGCTTGAAAAACAGAGCTTTTCCGCTGGCAATATCTATCTCAATGTAGATCGCATTAACTTCAATATTATTATCTTCCGAAACTTCATAATTGAATGGCATTTGTGTAAGAAAATGCTTGATGGAGTTTTCCGGATTCGAACCGATAACTGATAATTTTGGACCAAGCATGCCGATATCTGTCAAATAAGCGGTTTTTTTCGGTAAAATTTGTTCGTCAGCTGTAGGAATATGCGTATGAGTGCCATACACCAGAGAAACTCTGCCATCCAAATACAAGCCCATGGCTTTTTTCTCGCTGGTCGCTTCAGCGTGAAAATCGCAAATAATTATGTTTGTTTGCTTTTTAATTTCAGCCAATGCGATATCAGCGCACCTGAAAGGACAATCGACAATTTGCCGGAAAAATACCCTTCCCAGCAAATTTAAGATCGCAATCTTGCTTTTTTTGACTTTTATAATTTTCCAGCCGATGCCGATAGCGCCTGGCGGATAGTTGGCCGGGCGGATGATCGGATAAGAATTTTTTTCGAATATTCGCTTCATTTCCGGATCTCGGTCAAACGCGTGATCGCCCAAGGTGACAAAATCTATGCCATTTTTTAATATCTCGTTCAGAGTTTTTTCTGTCGTTCCTTCATTGTGAGCCAAATTTTCTCCATTGCCGATGATCAAGTTGGGAGAATATTCTTTTCGAATATCCGGAACTATGATTTCCAGGGCTCTCCGGCCCGGACGGCCGATAATATCGCCAAAAGCTACTATTTTAATTACATCGTTCATTTTAATTGGCTAAACTAATTAATGAATTAAATTTATTGGCGTATTTGTGAAACTCCCTGCCATTATCGAATATCTCGCATTTTATTGCGAGATATTCTTTGTTCAAATAGTTTTTTACCTGGCGAATTCGGTCGCTTTCGTTTCTCTCGTTACGGTTACTTTTATCTCTCCCGGATAATCCAGTCTTTCTTCAATTTTATCGGCAATTGTGCGTGCCAGCTTGATCGCACCAAGATCGTCTATTTTTTCGGGTTTTACAAAAACCCTTATTTCTCTGCCGGCTTGAATCGCGTAGCTTTTCTCCACTTCGGGAATTTCATTGGCAATCGCTTCCAAGTCGCCCAATCGCTTCAAATATCTATCCAGAGTGTCTTTTCTCGCGCCAGGACGCGAAGCGGATATCGCATCAGCAACATAGACGATTATCGACTCAACCGATTCGAATGGATAATCTTTATGGTGTGCTTGCATTGTTTTTATCACTTCTTCGGAAACATTGAATTTTTTCAGGATAGTTTTGCCTAATTCAACGTGAGACCCTTCAATTTCATGATCAACCGCTTTTCCGATATCGTGCAGTAATCCCGCTTTTTTAGCCAAAGTGACATTGGCCCCTATTTCTCCGGCAATAGCGGCCGAAAGATGCGCTACTTCAATGGAATGCAACAAGGCATTTTGCCCGTAGCTCGTACGGAATTTCAAGCGCCCTAAAATCTGTATCAATTTAGGATCCAGTCCTGTTACTCCGGTATCGTAAATCGTCGCTTCCCCGGCTTCTTTTATTTTCAGCATTATTTCCGATTTCGCGTTCAAAACGGAGTTTTCAATATTGGTAGGATTGATCCTTCCGTCGCTGATCAGCTTCTCAATCGCCAGTTTGGCTATTTGCTGCCGGATCAGATTAAATGAAGTAATAGTGATCGCTTCCGGCGTATCGTCAATAATAATTTCCACGCCGGTCAATTTTTCTATCGTTCTTATATTGCGCCCTTCCCGTCCGATTATTCTGCCTTTCATTTCATCGTTGGGTATGGAAACCGAACAGACAGTGCCTTCGACCACGTGCGAAATCGATATTCGCTGCATAGCGGTCGAAATCATATTTAAGGTCTTTTTATTCAGCTCTTCCTGTCCTTCGTTCTCCAGGCGCTTAATATGATCGGCTAAAATTTGTGCTTCTTCTTTTTCCGCTTTTCTCAAGAGCAAGGTTTTCGCGTCTTCTACCGACATACCGCCGATTCGTTCAAGGGTTTTCATTTGATCTTCCTTGATCTTTTCTATGCTTTCTTTGATGTTTTTCAGTTCGCGAACTTTTTCAAAGATCTTATTTTTTTCTTTTTCATTTTCAGCGGTTTTTTTCTCAAGCGCTGATTCTTTTTGCTCAAGCCGGTCAATTTGCCTTAATATTTGGGCTCTTGACAATTGTTCGTTCTTTTTTTCTTCTTCGACTATTTTTTCCGCTTTATTTTTTGCTTCCGCCAAGATCGCTTGCGCGTCGCGCTCGGCATCTCCATAAATTTTTGCGACTTTGCTTTCCGCGCTGCTTACTTGTTTTTTAGCAATGAGCTGGCGCAAAATATAGCCCAATCCCATTCCTAAAACTATTAACACAAACAATGTGGGTGATAATTCCATATTTTATTGAATTCCTTTTTTCTCGTTGATTTATTCTGAAAGTAGCCATTTTTTTAA
The DNA here is from genome assembly GCA_030693205.1 of bacterium. Taxonomy (NCBI): domain Bacteria; species bacterium. The sequence continues at coordinate 3,189 of JAUYBG010000021.1, read as the reverse complement.
TTTTTTTCAAATTTTATTATATTTTTTTAGTTTTTCTCTTATTTCGTCAATTATTGCCTTTGTCAGAAAATCAACTCATGCTTTCGCATGGCTTAGTAGTTAATTAATAAAAACCTATTTCTAATTTTTTACACTTATTCGCATTCCCTGTAGTATAGCGCTTTTGGTAAAATTTGTCAAAGTTGCCAAAGATTAGTTCGCTCAAAAGAACCATTCTTTTATTCCTTTTGTTTTATTGGCAGAATAACCGTAAAAGTCGAGCCTTTGCCTTCTCCGCGCGAAAACGCCTTTATTGTTCCGCGATGCATGCGGACAATTTGTTTGGCAATAAAAAGTCCGAGACCGGAACCGTTCGTGTTAATATAATTAGATTTTGCTCCGCGCGAGAACTTTTTAAAAAGTATTTTTTTATCATTCTTATTTAAACCCACGCCCGTATCAATAAAGCTAACCCTAATATCATCGCCATTTTGCCCGATCTCAATATTCAAGCCGCCGTTATCGGTATATTTTTCCGCGTTATCCGCTAGATTCATAAAAACATTGAACAAAAGTTTCTCATCCGCCTCGATTTTTGGAATATTTTTTGTGACTTCGTTATATTTCAGGTATAAATTCTTTTTTTCAAAATTCGGCTTCAGCATCTCGACATTGCCCGCTATGAGTTTTTTAATATCAATTAGCTTAAACTCTACTTTCAGCTCCCCTTCGCTTTCCATCGCGAGCACCATATCATTGACTATATTATTCAATCTTTCGGAATTATTAACGATTCTGGTTTTTATTTCCGCCATTTTCTCCGCCGGAAGTTTATTTAAAATACCTTCGCTCCACATTGAAATAAATCCCCGCATCGCGGTTAAAGGAGTTCTTAACTGATGAGAAACAATATGCAAAAAATCATTTTTCATGGATAAAAGGTCCTGGAGTTTTTGGTTTGCCGAAGTGAGGTTCCAGCTTACCTTTTCGAGCTGTTTTGAACGCTCTTCTTCCTTTAACACGCTTTTAACCAGCTCTCTTCCCAGATATAAAAATACTATCAATGCGACTCCTTTGAAAAATTGAAGAACGTGAGATTCAGTAAAAAGAAAAATATCTATAGTGAGCAAAATGGAAATGAAACCGACAAGAAGGCTTGTTAAAACAATTTTTATGCCAAATAAATTTTGCCTGACAATAGCGTAAGCGATCAAGCCTAAAAGAATTATCGTTGAATAGTCTCCTAAAAAATAAAAGCGGGTAATATCAAGAACGATCGGAAAAAAAATATTGAAAACACTATTGGCTATGTAAAATACAAGAATGCCCAGTAAATAATATGAAATTTTTTCTCTATCTTTTTTTGAACCGGAGTAGTATTTTTTAAAAAGTACTTGCAAGGTTACAATTATAAATAAAGTAATAACAATAAGAAACGGGAACATCCAATCTCCATAAACCAATCTGATCAGAAATACACCCATGAACTTTATACTCTTAACGATATGATCCGTAAAACCTACAACAAAAGAAGTAACTATTGCTAAATATATAATGACCAAATTAACGGTTTTATATTTAAAATTTTCATCCAAAAGATGTAGTGCCAGAATATAAAGCAAAATAAAGAACAAAGGAGTGGCAAACCAAGCTATTTTAAGAAACAAAAGAACTAAATATGGATTTGATTCCCCTACTGCTCTGGCCAGATAAGCAAAATTTACCCAGAGCATCATAAAAAAAACCATTCCGATAAAAACCTCGTTTAGCTTTCGTTTTGGATTGCTGAAATAAACCCAATATCCCAGCGAAATCGCAGTAATATCAATTAATGTAACAAGAACTTTATTTATTATAAATAGATCAACTGTCATATTATATTAAAATTTCTCCGCTTAATATTAAGATTGTCCATAAAACAAATTCTCCGCTGCCAAGTATATAACCAAAATAATTCTTGTCCTTGGCTATTTTAAAAGAATAAAAATTATAAAAAACGGTAAAAATAAGCATCAGGACGGATTTCGGGAACAAGGGCACAAAAAGAGAAAAAATAACAATGACCGGAACAGTGGTTAAGATACTCAAAATTTTCAGCACTTTAAATGTTTTATCTCTGCCAATCAAAACACCAAGAGTTTTTAAGCCTTCTTTTTTATCGCTTTCCACATCTTTCAAGTCTAAAAAAATTTGCATCAAAAAAGCTTTTCCGAAAACAAAAAGCATAAGTATCGCCAAGGGAACTATGATCGGAGACTTTATTAAGGGTAAAGAATGGTATATTGCCGTAAAAAATACCAAAAGCGTAAAAAACGAGGCCACATAAAAATTTTTAAAAAGAATGATTTTTCGAGTAACTTTTTTAAAAACTGTCGTGTACATTAATCCCAATACGAGCAAGATCATTCCAAGCGCGAAGGAAGTGAAATTACCGAAGAGAAAAAGGAAAATAATTAAAATTAAAATAACCGACGCAAAAATAAACGGCATATATTTAATATATGTCTTCAGATATTTCGTTCTTTCGGGGTTAGTAGTATAATCAATTTCTATTTCTTTCCAGCGGTTATAAAGATAAAGCGGATAAAAAAGCAAATAAGCCACAATTAAAGCGTCTAACCGAATATTAAGTTTTAAAACAAAAGCCGTAATAAAAATAATACTTGACGCCCCTAAACACTGAAGATGGCCCCCGTAAATAAATTCTTTGAATAAAAAATCAAATTTATTTTTCGGACCCATTCGTATTATGAATTATGGTTTAATTTAAGCTTGATCAAAATAATAGAACAAAAAAACGGCAATATGTTCATATAAACGATCAAGGTATCGGGCTTGAATATTCCATAAAAGATCAAAAACAGCGCTTGGAAAAACAAAATTATCAAAAAATACAGCGATAGATCGCGAGTTTGTTTTGTTTTATAACTTTTAAATACCTGCGGAATTAATCTTATCGAGGTAAGAATTCCCGCGATTATGCCGAAAATTTCCGCTAAAAATAAATTATTGATTTGCATGTGGTTTACTGTGTGTACCCGATTGCTTTATACTTTGGAAAATCCCAGTTTCTAATAATTATATTATATCAGATAAACGCAAAAATCACAAAAATTGTCAAAAGCGATTTTTAATGCTAGAATAAATATATAAATTTTATAAAAAATCTTATGTATAAACCAGTTGTGCTGCTGATTCTCGATGGCTGGG
>JAUYBG010000020.1 GCA_030693205.1 bacterium | reverse complement strand
ATAACTTACTGATATTTCTAGACAAAAGTTACGTTTGTCCAATAATAATAAAATTAATTGGACAGGAGTTACGTTTGTCCGTTGATAACCCCCAACTTTTCTAAATCTTTTTTAACTGTATCATCTTCCAATAAGTACCTTTTGATTGACTTCGTGTGATCTTTTGGCTTTTCCCCAGGCATTGGTTTTGGATATATTTCTCTCTCAAATAACTCTTTTTCAATAGTTCTTGCTATTTTGTGAAAGCTCATGCCCGTTGCATTCATGCGGTAAAGGGCCTCCACAACAGCTTGCTTATTTTGGTCCTTGATAGACTTTTTCTTTATAACACTTTTTCTAACTCGGAATATGCTTTTCCCAAGTTGCTTAAAAAAAAGAAACCAGGAAAGGGCTTGGGTTATTAACTTAGCACGCGCATAGTCAAGACGTAGATCGGCTATTGTCGGTGGAATGTTCGGTGCTTCTAGGTACAGGTACCATAGTGATAAAAGTTGGGCTAGAATTTTTGTGGGTTCATCGGGAACCTTATATTTTTGCGATAGCATTAATCTTGTTATCTTACCAAAATTAAAATTCTTCGATAGTTCGCGAAGGTATAGCTCCAAGCGGGGAGTCAAACACTTTGTTTTACTAAAAAAGTATTCTTCCGCTGACTCCAAGTAACAAGGGTAACAATGTTCAGGATTTAAACCAGATTCAAAGAATTCCATGGCAGAGTAATAAGTAGCCAGGGTGATAATGGAATTTTCAATTTCTTTAAACTTTGCTTTATGAATTTTTTTAAACTCATGGGCGAAATCTTTTTCGAGGTTATACTTATTAATAATCTCTTCTGTTGTTTCTGGTTTTATGCTCTTTTTTTTGCTCCCCATAGTTCCGCCTCCTGTCACGGCCTGGTGGTTAGTCCGGGGAAAGCGGTCCAGGAAAACCGCCTTTCGGGGACGTCACCCTATCCCCGGAAAATATGAAATGTGCATCAACCGTTGTTTCCTGCGTTGCATAACTCCATTCCTACCTTCGA
>JAUYBG010000019.1 GCA_030693205.1 bacterium | reverse complement strand
GGCAGTGATCATATATTGGTATTTTAAGGCGTAATTATACAAGGTGATAAAACCTTTAATACCAGTATATTTAGAATGGATTGAATTGTAAAACTCCATTTAGGGTTTCATGGAGTGCAAGATGTATGTGAACTTATGCATCGCCTGAAACAGAAAAAATGTCTGTGTCGTTGCTGTTATATTATTTTTATGTTAGAATGAAAATATAATTGTTAAAATAATTTATGGCTGAAAATAAATTACCATCTATAAAATCACTTTTAATTTTTGTCATTGTTTTGTTTGCTCTTATTACAGCGTTGATTATGGCTATTGATTTTCCTTCGTTCAAAAATTATCCGCCGGTTACTATTCAATCGACGGTAGAGCCTACGCCTGTTGTTGATATTTCGGACTGGAAGACATACAGGAATGAGAAATATGGATATGAATTTAAATATCCATCAAACATTTTTTTAAATTCATACGACGAAGTTGGCAATGAAATAGAGATTGCAAACAATGCTATTACTGTAGCAACGCAATATAATAATAAAAAAGGGGTAATTTTTTTCGTAAGAGACGTTAATATATCTTTAACTCCTGACGGTATAAAAAATCAGTTTGGAGCCACAAATAAAGAAAATATAAGTATAATTCCAGCGCAAATCGCAGGTGTAAACGGCTATCAGGTTGTATTTGCCGATAATAAAAATATTGTTTCAGATTTTTATTTTATTAAAAAAGGTGAACAGGTTCTTGAGTTAACAGTTTTAAAAAATGACAAAATTGTGAGTAAAATGCTCTCTACTTTTAAATTTATCAAATAGATTTAAAATTTAGACTTAGAATAATTTTCCAAAAAGCGAGTAAAATCTCGCTTTTTAATTTACTTTTTACGATAACAAACTCTTGACAAATACTCTATTTCCTTTAATATTACTAACGGAGGAAAAACGACATAGTACCCTCAAAATTGAATAAATTTGCTTTAAGGCAGGAGAAAAAGTGACTAGAAATGAATGAAAAAATTAAAGAAGCGGTAAGTATACTGGCCATTCCAGTAATATTGATGTTGGTATTGCTTGGAACAGCAACAGCAACAGTACCGGCACAAACTATCACAGGATTTACATATCCTACAGGCGTAAAAGAACCCTATCCATATGGTCAGTGGTTAGCAGGCGGTCCCAATATGCCGCCATATCAACCAGGCCTTTACCATATAGGCCAAGACATAGCCGCAACCAATGGAACTAAAGTGTTAGCCATTGCGGACGGTGAGATTGTTTATGTAAGTACGGGCGGATGGAATTCAGTCGCAGGAGACAACAATTACGGATTGTTTGTCAGGCATAAGCTAAATACCGGGGAAGAATTTCTCGCTTTGTACGGACACGTAAGACCCGACAAGAAAAGTTTAAAATGCAGTTCACCTTGTAACGTGAATCCACCAATCAAAGTGAAAGCAGGAGATTCTTTTGCGACAGTTGGTCCTTACAATACTGGTTCGCATTTACACTTTGGAATTCATCCAGGGGCAGTAATTCCTTCAGACCCGTATGGAAAGATGCCTAATAGTAGTTGGCCTGACCCTAACGGTTTCGTAGATCCGATAGAATGGATTACTACAAAAGAGCCATTTGAATCCAAACTGCCGAAAAACTCAATTATAGTTCTCTCACCCAACGGAGGAGAAAACTGGCCGGTTGGAAGCGAACAAAAGATCCGGTGGAAATATACGGGAAAGCAGACAACATCAGTAAAAATTGAACTCCAGAAAGGTTCTTCCCCCTTGTTCACCGAACTCATTGCTATATTTGTCCCAACAGACTATAACGGCGATGGTTCATATCTTTGGACTATTCCTGCCACTCATGAGACAGGAACTGACTACAAGATAATTGTTACAAGCATGGAAAACTCAAAGCGTACTGACACGAGCGATGGATATTTTACTATCAGCGCGCTGACACCGCCTCCTACACCCAATCCGACCCCAACACCCACTCCGACGCCGACGCCCACCGGACCTGTACATAATGTCAATAAAAACACTGACTACACAAGTATTCAGGAAGCCATCAACGATGCAAGTACTGGAGATGAGATCGATGTTTACAGCGGCACATATCCCGAATATGTGTATGTAAACAAACAGTTAATACTGAAAGGAATCAACAATGACGGAGGGAAACCAATAATTAATAGTGGACCAGCAAATGATGCCGTTGTTTTAGCGGCAGACGGAATTATTCTTGATGGATTTAAGATCAGGACAACCCCATCTCCCTATAGAGGCATAAGCGTAGTTTCAAACAATAATATTATTACAAATAATGAAGTTAAATTCAACGACAATAGCGGGATCTATTTGTATATTTCTCGAGAAAATAAGCTGATTGGTAATAATGTTTCAGATAATGGCCGCGGTGTTTATCTGCAGTCGTCCAGTAATAATACGCTCATTGGTAATAATGCCTCAAATAATTTCGAAGGCATATATCTAACCGGACTTAGTAATAACAATACTATTGTCGAGAATAACATATCGAACAACAAATATTATGGTATTTTCCCGAATATCTGCGGGGATAATAAAATATATCATAATAATTTTGTAGATAATACCATGCAGGCATATTTTGAATATGATCAAGGAAATACTTTGGATTCAGGATATCCGGGTGGAGGTAATTATTGGAGCGATTACATCGGTACTGATTCTGTGAATGGAATAAACCAAGATCTGCCAGGAAGCGACGGAATAGGTGATACACCATACAGTATAAGAGGACATATTGGCGGCGGAAGTTACGGTTATATTCAAGATAGATACCCGCTGATGAATAAATGGCAAAACTAGAAACTAGCAGAGGTGAAAAAAAGAAAAACAATAAGCAAAACCAAAAAATTAAACATTTGAAAAGCTGAATTAAGAGAACATTAATTTCGGCTTATTTTTTTGCTTAAAATTTTTTTGTGGATAACTTTTACCAATAGATTTGACGGCAGTTTAAAATTTGATATAATTAAAATACAATTGAATAAAAATATTATCAAGAGTGCGGATAGAGTACTGATCTCGACGACCCGCCCGGCAACCCCTATGCGCGACAAGCCTAGGAAGGTGCCCATCAGTTGACCGAAAGGAAAAGATAAGAAGTCGTTTTTTGTTTTTTAAAATTCTTTCCATTGGCGGAAAGTTTTTTGTTTTATTGGTGTCCTTGGCGCATTTTCTTTTCTCAAAAAAAGCGGATGCGTTAAAGGCAGCAAACATAACTGCTTTTAAAAAAATAGTTCTCTGGTCATCAAGGGAGGAATAATAAATGGCAGAAAAAGACATAACACAAACACAAAAAGAATCAAAGGAATCTTTTGAATTGGATTTCTTAAAAAAATATTGGAATCAAGAAGTAAAAAGCGAGGTGGCAATTTGAAAAAAATAAAAAAGCCGGAACTGCCGGAACCGGAAAAAACAAAAATTGGCGCTTTGGAAAAAACTTTAATGCAACTGGGAATAATGGATGCCAAACTTGAACAAAAAGATAAAGGCATTTATTATCTTAGGTTCGATCAGACGTTTCGAATTTCCGAAGATAAAACCGGGATCATCCTTTGCATTAACGGATTAAGAATCTTAATAGAAGATTTTTGCCCGCTTTTTCCGGTTATAGAAAATCGCGCCCAAAAAGCTTTGCTTCTTAAACCAATCATACCGTCGAGAGCCTGAATAAAGGCTCTTTATTTTGGGAAAAAATTCAATACTATCGCCAAACGGGAAAAAATATGATAAAATTAAGGCAAGTATTTTAATAACAAAAAATTAATAAACAACTTAATAATTTTTAAAATATGAAAAAAATTTTGGCCGGTTCTTTTGTTGCCGCCTTACTCGTGATGGCGGTGAATTTATCAAGCTTGCAGCTTTCTCAACAGAGATCCATGCTGGCAAACAGTCTTTTGACCGCGAAACCGGCGGAAGAAATTCTGCCAGAGAACGATTTTATAAAATCCATAATCAGCGAAAACTATAATACTCATTTTGAACTGACCAATAGCCAATATTTAAATGTAAAACTGGACAGCTCTGAGAATATCAAAGCTTCCTTGGAATCCGTTCCTAATATGGTAATTATCCGCTTAAACGCCAATTCCGGCGCCGCATCCAGCGTTTTGACTCTTGGCGGTTTTTTGCCGTTGACCGAATACCATAAATACGAGGACGATTACACGAATCATGAAGCATTCACGACCGACGAAAGCGGGAACTATGCTTATACCCAAGACATTTCCAAATCACATTTGATCTTTATCCAGCCCAGACCCAGCACGATTTTAATAAGCGATAATTCTACGGGAGGGGATTGTGTTTTGAAAAATATCGGAGTTTGGGATACCACCACTAAAACTTGCACTTTAACCAAAAATATAAACGAAGCGGTGCAAATTCAAAACAACGGAATAACTCTGGACGGAGCAGGATATTCAAACGTTGGCGGCACTCCGATCACCGGATTTGGCATTTATATTAACTTAAAAAACGGTATAACTATAAAAAATTTAACTATTCGAAATTTTTCCTACGGAATCTACACCAATGCTATAGTCGACACCAATTTTATTAACAATGTGATCGAATTAAATTCTGCCGGCGGAATATCAGTTAATAGTATATCCGGCACTAGCTCCAATGTCAGGATTTCCGGAAACACGATCGCTTCCAGTTTATACGGAATCAATCTGATTAACGGATCCAAGAATAATTTTATTATCAATAATATCATCAAATCCCATAGCAATACCGGGATTTTTATTTTTGGATTTAATAATACCATAACGGGCAATACTATCGAAAACAACAGGCCTTATGGAGTATATCTTTATAGAGAAGGATCCGAGCCTCCAAATAATAAATTTTACAACAATAACTTTATAATCAATTCTCCTTATCAGGTTTATAACAAGCCGGAGGGAGGAAATATTTTTAATCTCGATAAACCGATTGGGGGAAATTATTGGAGCGGCTGGATTAGTCCGGATGCCAACAAAGACCGATTCGTCGATAACCCTTATACTATTTTCGCCGGCGGAATAGATAATTTGCCGTGGGTGGCGAAAGATGCGTGGCTTGATAGTATTGCGCCGACGACAACCATTAACTTATCCGGAACTGCGGGGGAAAACGGATGGTATACTTCCGCGGTGCAAGTTTCTTTGCAGGCGGAGGATAACGTAGGCGGGGTCGGAGTTGAAAAAATCGAATACGGCTGGAATGGCTTGGACTGGAACACGTATTCAGCTCCCTTTGCGATAAGCGATGAAGGCATAAAAAAAATATACTATCGGGCGACTGATAAAGCGAAAAATGTCGAACTGACTCAAATCAAAGAAATAAGCATTGATACGATCGCTCCCCAGACAGACGCGGATTTTTCAGGCAGTATGGGAACAAACTCCTGGTATATTTCCGATGTTTCGACAGTGATAACTTCGATCGACAACAGCAGCGGTTCCGGAGTGGATAAGATCGAATACAGTTTTAATAATTCATTGTGGAATATTTATTCTTCCGTTTTTACGATCAGCGAGGAAGGAGAAAAGACGGTATATTATCGGGCAAAAGACAAAGCCGGCAATATAGGGACAGTTAAAAATCAGACGATTAAAATCGACAAAACGCTTCCGGTTATTTCCGGCCAACCCGATCGACCGGCGAATCAAAATAATTGGTACAACCAAAATGTGACAGTTAATTTTACCTGCATTGATAATATTTCCGGCCCTATAAATCCGACCATTAATATTGCAATCACTTCGGAGGGAGCGGGACAGCAGGCTTCCGGCCAATGCGTTGACAAGGCCGGCAATAATTCCAGTCTGGTGATCGATGGCATCAATATCGATAAAACCAATCCTGAAGTGTCGGTTGTGCGCAGTCCAGAGCCGAATGCCCAAGGCTGGAATAATACCGCGGTTATCGCTACCTTTGTGGCTACCGACAGCCTTTCCAATATTGACGGAAGCTCTACCAGCATAATTAATTTTAATTTGGAAGGCGCGGATCAGGGAGGAAACCGAGTTTTCAAAGACAAAGCCGGAAATGAAGCAACCGCGTTCATATCCGGAGTTAATATCGATCTGACAGCACCGGTCGTTGAAGGGTCAACCGCTACCTTGCCAAATATTAATGGCTGGTATAATACTGATGTCACAGTGCATTTTAACGGCAATGATAGTCTTTCAGGAATTAAGAGTGTTTCACCTGATGCCACAATGACAAACGAAGGCGAAAATCAGGAAATAACCGGCACGGCGGAAGATATTGCCGGCAATAGTTCAAGTTTTAAAGTTGGCAATATTAATATAGATAAAACCGCTCCAATAATTACCGGGGCTCCGCTGACTTTGGCAAATTCCAATAATTGGTATAACGCCAATGTTAAAGTGCATTTTACCGCTTCGGATAATTTGTCAGGAATCGAATCAGTTACCCCTACTGCCACGATCTCACAGGAAGGCGTCAACCAGGAAACAAGCGGCACGGCAACGGATAAAGCCGGCAACAGCGCTTCAGTGGAAGTAAAAGGCATCAATATCGATAAAACCAATCCTGAAGTGTCGGTTGTGCGCAATCCGGAAGCAAATGCCCAAGGCTGGAATAATACCGCGGTTATCGCTACCTTTGTGGCCACTGATAGTCTTTCCAATATTGACGGGAGCTCTACTGATATAGTTAATTTTAATTTGGAAGGCGCGAATCAGGGAGGAAACCGAGTTTTCAAAGACAAAGCCGGCAACGAAGCAACGGGATCCGTCTCCGGAGTTAATATCGACTTGACGACGCCTGTCATTAGCGGCGCAGTCTCTCCTTTGGCCAATGCCAACGGGTGGCACAACACTGATGTCGCGGTGCATTTTAACGGCAGTGACGGTCTTTCAGGAATTGCCAGTATTTCGCCTAATGTCACGATGACGAACGAAGGTGTCGATCAGGGAACAACCGGCACGGCAACGGATAAAGCCGGCAACAGCGCTTCAGCAGAAATTAACGGAATTAAAATCGACAAAACAACTCCGACAACTATAATATTATTTTCCGGCGACAATAATTGCTCAAGCGGAGCCGTAAAAATTTCTTTTACCGCCACTGATAATTTATCCGGCATAGCTAAAACCGTTTATAATTTGGATGGCAAAGGGTGGGTGATTTACGCGAACGAGTTTAACGTTTCCAGTGCCGGAAATCATAGCTTAACTTTTAAATCATATGATAACGCTGGTAATATTGAAAATGTGCAAACAAGGTCGTTTACTATAGAAAATAGTTTGTTAGAAGCCGCGATAAAATTTGATCCGGATAAAAAAGATCTAAAAGTACATAATATCAAAGATGGCAGTGAAGCGAATTATACAATTTTGCCGTCAAAAAAAGAAAATGATGATGAAAAGGGAAACAAACAAAAAAACAGTGATGATGAAAAAGGCTGGATATTACGAAAATACCAAGTCAAAAATTGCTCCAATAATTTACTTAGTGTCATTTTGAAATACAAAAATGAAGGGAAGGAGCTGAAGGCGGAAATCGTAAGTCTGCAATATGACGACAAACCGGTCATAAACGCGAGAGAAAACAAGATAGCCGTTCAATATTCTTTGGATAAAAGCAGCAATCCGAAAGAATTGGTGCAGAATATCTCGGCGAAAAACAGATTTGATATAGGCGCTAAGTATGATGCCAAAAAAGGCCAAACCGCCATAAGCGTAAAATTAGCAGGCATAAAAGAGAAAAAAGAGATCAAAAGCGGTATGGTTATCCTGGAAATGGTAATAAGCAACGGCACTTTGAAGTATCAATATTAGAGACTGAACGGCGATCTTGCAAGGCATAATTTAGATAAAATTGGCAAGAAAAACCAAGTATGCTAAAATATAATAAACAAATTATAATTAAATAGTTTTTATATTATGGAAAAAAATATCAAAGACGATAAATTTAATTTAAAATTAAAAACGGCTCTTTTGTTTTTAGCTGTGGCGTTTTCCTTGTATTTTGTCGTTTTGCTCGCGAAGATCAATCGCATTAATCCGATCCTTCCTGTTATCGCGCCTTATATTCCCGGTTTGCCGAGCGGACAAAACGCAAATGATATCAAGAATTTTTCGTCCGAACAGGATTTTAAAGATTATCTGGAAGCTTCCTCGAAATTATCAAGCGGATATGGCGGAGGAATTAATACGTTTAGCATGATGAACCGAGCACTGTCTCCATCGGCTATGATGGAAAAAAGCGCCGTAGACGGGATTGGCGGAGGCGGCACGCCGGACAGAATTTCCGAAACCAATGTTCAAGTTATCGGCATTGACGAACCGGATATCGTAAAAACCGACGGCAAAGAAATTTATTTTTCCGGAAACCAGCGCTACTATTATGGCCCAATGATGCGAGGAGATGTTAACTCCGGCATATCTTGGGAAGAGCAAAAAATGATAGTGCCGGATGCAATTCGCCCATATCCAATCCCGCAAGAAAAAACCGATATTATCAAAGCTTTTCCGCCGGCAGATTTGGCGCTGGACGGCAAAATCGACAAACAAGGAGATTTGCTTTTAAATAACGATGTCCTGGTTGTTTTTTCCAATACAAACTACTCTGGATCCGGACAAGAAATCAACGGCTACGATATTTCCAACCCCAAATCACCGGTTAAAAGATGGACTGTAAAACTGGACAACAATACTTCGGTAGTTACCTCGCGCCTTAACAATGGAAAAATATATTTGATCACCAGAAACAACATAAACACGCCGCGGCCATGCCCGCTTATGCCTCTAACTGTTAATGGCGTTGAATTAAATATCAGATGCGCGGATATTTATCACCCTGTTCAGCCTGTGCCGATCGACTCGACTTTTATCGCCATGGTCTTGAATCCGAATACCGGCAAGATCGAAGACACCGTTTCTTTTGTGGGTTCTTCCGGTTCCTCCGTAGTTTATGTTTCAAAAAACGCAATTTACGCCACCTATACTTACAATGAAAGCATAGCTAAATTTTTTAGCGGATTTGTAAAAGAAAACGGCGACTTGTTTCCATCCTGGCTCTCTGAAAAAGTAATAAAACTCGAAGAATATGATATCAGTGAAAATTCCAAGCTTCAAGAAATATTGACTCTTGTAGAAAAATATAATAACACATTGAGTGACGATGAAAAATTAAAGGCGGGAAACGAAATGACGAACCGGATGAGCGATTATTACAAAGCGCATAATCGTGATCTGGAAAAAACCGGAATTGTTAAAATTGATTTGAATAAATTCCAAATCACGGCAACCGGCGCAGTTCCTGGACACCTGTTGAACAATTTTGCCATGGATGAATATAAAGAAAATTTGCGAATAGCATCGACGATCGGCTCGAGATGGGGGATTTTTAACGGTATTGGCACAGGCGAAAGCGTCAACGATGTGACAATTTTAGACAAAAACCTTGACATGATCGGTTCGGTAAGGGATCTGGGAAAAACCGAACAAATTTATTCCGTGCGTTTTATCGAGGACAAAGGCTATGTCGTCACTTTCCGCCAAACCGATCCTTTTTATGTGCTTGACTTATCGAATCCGAAAAATCCGAAATTGGCAGGAGAGCTAAAAATTCCCGGATATTCGTCTTACCTGCACCCACTGGACGCAACCCATATTTTAGGAGTTGGCATGGAAGGAAACAAGGTAAAAATTTCGCTGTTTGATGTTTCCGATAAAAATAACCCCGTAGAATTGGACAAATATATGCTGGATGAATATTGGACTGAAGTATCGAATAATTATCACGCGTTCTTGCTCGACACCAAGCATGATATTTTCTTTTTGCCCGGAAGCAAGGGCGGATATGTATTTTCTTATGTAAAACGATTGTCCTCTATAAATGATTTAATAACCATACCTTGTAGTCCTGAAGAAGTTTGTACTAAACGAACAATTGAAAAGAATAGTATCTATAAATTAGAACTTAAAAAAGCCGTCAGCCAGAATTCAGTCAAACGCGCGATCTATATCAATGATTATCTCTATATTATCGGCGACGACAAGATCACGATATTGAATGAGCTGGATTGGCAAAAAGTAAACGAATTAAGTTTGCAATAATATTTGATCCAAAATTTGGCTCAAAAGCCCGACTTTCTTCCTGATAGCCGGGCTTAAATTTAAACTTATAAAAACTCTATTTTTGTCAAGATTGACTTTCGTTTATAAAAAGACTATAACTAATCTTATTGTACCAATCGGAACAAAAAAATAATAGGAGGAAAAAATGACCTTGATACAATTATATTATTTAGAAAATATAAAAGACGTAACTGTAAACTGTCCAAAATGTAAAAAACCCGTAAGCTTAATCGCAAATTATAAAAAAATAAATGAATGTTGCTCGGATTGCGGTTATCCAATAAAAAACCCAAGCTGTGAAACAACCAGCATATGAAGCGGACTGATAAATATCAGTCTTTTTTTATTTCCTTGCTGATTTTTCATATTTGGAGTAAAATTAAGATAATATACGTTTTCATAATTTTTAAATAAAAAAATATTATCATGGAAAATACCGCGATGGAAAAAGCACTGGGGACACTTCTGCTTTTTCTTGGACTATCAATAATCGGTTACAGCTTATATCTGGGAATAAACGTTTTTGTTAATGCCCAAGCTCCTCCGGAAATTTTTAAACCCATTACCGTCGCGACGAACCCCTCGGCGCCACCGGCCAAAAATCCAGACGCGCCCATCCCCAAAAATTTAAACGAGATCAACCCGGAAGAAATTCAAAAAATGATCAGCAACAACTTGATCAGTCCGGAAATGATAAAATCCATCATCCCGCCGGAAATGTTCGGGTACACGACCCGCTTGATGAATTTATCGGTTTTTTCAATTTTTCTCTGGGTGCTGATCACCGCCGGAGCAAAAATCGCGTCTTTGGGCATTTCGCTGATCAAAACCAATTCGAATATAAAAGTCTAAAATAATCTAAAATAAATCTATGGCAAAAAAATTTGTCTTATATTTTTTTATAACCTTGCTTTTTTCTTTTGCCTCCATTGCCGCCCAAGCCCGAAATATAACAGTAAATTCTCTCGAAGAAGTCAAAAACACGACCGATAATTTAAAAAATATTGAAAACTTGCCCAGTGCGGACGAAATCGGCATAATTTCTTCCGCAATAAAAAGCGCCGCGAAAACTTATCAGGTCATTAAAACGCAGATCACGGACCAAACCGGCTTTTTCCAGAAGATCTTTCAATCACTGAAAGAATCCTGGGAAAAGATAATGGATGGCGGACTTAAATTTAAAAATTATATCGAAGAAAAAATAGCTCTTATTTCCAAGAGATACGAAGTTAATTCGCTTTTAGCTTAAACTATATGAATAAGCTTGTTTTTGATATTGAAACCGTAGGCATGGATTTTGAAAAACTGGATAAAGATTCCCGGGAATATTTGCTTAAATATTCCGAAACAAACGAGGAAAAAGAAGATATAAAATCCAAGCTTGGGCTTTGGCCGCTTACCGCGCAAATTGTGGCAATTGCCGTATTGAACCCCGATACCGACAAGGGCGCGGTCTATTATCAAGCGGGTGAAAAAAAAGAAAAGGCGTTTACTGAAGAGGGGGTCGAATACCATTCCGGCACTGAGGCGGAGATCATCAATTTATTTTGGAAAGCGGCGGAAATGTATGATCAGTTCATTACTTTTAACGGACGCGGTTTTGACGCGCCGTTTTTGCTTATCCGCTCGGCGATAAACAAGATCGTTCCGACCAAAAACTTAATGCCGCCTCGCTTCAGCTCTTACGCGCACGTTGACCTTATGGATCAGCTGACTTTTTACGGCGCGACCAAAAGATCTTTTTCTCTTGATTTTTACGCAAAATCTTTTGGCATCAAAAGCCCCAAAGCGGAAGGAGTGAACGGAGCGGAAGTTAACGCGCTTTACAAAAAAGGAGAGTATCAGCGCATCGCCCGTTACTGCCTGGGCGATGTCGTCGCTACCAAAAAACTATATGAGATCTGGCGGGATTACATCAATATTTCCTAAATATACCGGCTATCAATGCTTATATATAAAATTAATCAACCTTTAAAATAAAAAAGGCGGAAAAATAAACTTATGAGTGAAACTGACAATAAACAAAACCGGATAAAAGTGGCGATCGTGGGGATAGGAAACTGCGCCTCATCTTTAATTCAAGGGGTCTATTACTATCACGATACGCCGCGCGACAAAAAAGTTACCGGCCTTTTACACAGTTTTTTCGGCAAATATTCCGTAAAAGATATAAAATTTGTCGCGGCGTTTGATATTGACGAACACAAAGTGGGCAAAGATCTGAGCGATGCGGTTTTTTCCGAACCAAACTGCACGAAAATATTTTTTCGCGATATTCCGGCTCAAAACGTAAAAGTGCATATGGGAACAATCAAAGATAGCGTTGACGGAAATCTTGCCGGATTTCTTTCGATTTCAAAAGAAAAACCGGCTGATGTCGCCAAAATCCTGAAAGAAACCGGCGCGGAAATTTTATTGAACTATTTGCCGGTAGGAAGCAAAGAAGCCACTCATTTCTATGCCGAGGAGTGTCTGAAAGCGGGCGTAGCGTTTATAAATTGCATTCCGGAATTTATTGTCAGCGACGAAAGATGGGAAAAAAGATTTAAAGAAAAAAATATTCCCTGTATCGGAGACGATATCCAATCGCAGTTGGGCGCGACAGTATTGCACAAAACTATCATTAAACTCTTGGTCGACAGGGGAATGGGCATCGACAACACCTATCAGCTTAACATCGGCGGAAATACGGATTTTTTAAATATGCACACCGGAGAAAGCCGCTTGATAAGCAAAAGAATCAGCAAGACTTCGGCTATTTCATCCATGATCCCATACGAAATTCCCTTGCGAATCGGCCCAAGCGATTATATCCCGCATTTAAAAGATAATAAGATCATGTATGTCAACGTCAATGGAAAAATGTTCGGGAATATTCCTTTCTCCATAGACGTAAAATTAAGCGTTGAGGATTCTCCCAATTCAGCCGGCATTGTCATTGACGCCATTCGAGCGGCAAAAATCGCGCTGGATCGCGGCACAGGCGGAGCAATACTTTCCATGAGCGGATATGGCTTTAAGCATCCGCCAGTTCAAATGCCTTATTTTGAAGCTCAAACAGCTCTGGAAGAATTCATTTCCGGAAAAAGAGAGCGATAAAATTAAGGCTAAAAGCACATACTAAAAACTCGCCAAAAAATAATTGGCGAGCTTTGTTAAATAAGCAGAATATTGAAATTATTTTATTTCTTATTTTTTGTTTTCCAAATAAACAATTTCGCCGGACTTTCTAATATTTTTCCCGCTTTTTTCGCTTCTTCCGCATTTTGTTTTATTTCGGAAAAAAGTTGCCAAGCTTTATCGGTGCCGATCCTTTTGATTATCCCCAGATACATTCCGAATTTTTTTCTTTCTCCGAAATACAAGCTGATCTCGTCGGCGACATAATGAATATCGCTATGCAAATTTTTATTCAGTTTATGGATCGGATTATATTTGGTTTTTTCTATTTTTTTCACCGGATGGCTTAATTGTTGCTGCGAAACGCCGCATTTCAAGCAATAGCCATTTTCAAAGTTGTGGCCAAATTTTTTTCCCTGACAATCGGCGTTTTCATTTAGTTCTATTTTCATAATGATCTATAAAATCAAATTCAGGCTTTCTCCGCAATTGGCGCATTTGCCGTTTTTATCAAACCTCATCACGCTATACAGCTCCCGGTCGATCATCAATTGCCGGCATTTGGGGCAATAAGTGTCCTCAAGATAAGTGCCGGGAAGATTACCGGAGTAAACATATTTCAAACCGGCTTTATGTCCCATCTCACAAATTTTTTTAATGGTTTCCGGGGATGTCGCGGTCAAATGGGGCAATTTATACGCTGGAATAAACTGCAATACGTGCCAGGGAGTTTCAACGCCCAGTTCGCCGTGGATAAATCCGGCGATTTTTTGAAGCATCCGCATATCATCGGTAAGTCCGGGAATGATAAGCGTGGTGATTTCGAGCCAAATATTCTTCTTTTTCAAAAGTTTTATCGCTTCCAGCACCGGCGCAAGCGTTCCGCCGCAATTGGTCCGATAAAATTTATCTTGGTATGATTTCAAATCAATATTGGCGGCATCCAGATACGGAGCTATCAGTTCAATGCATTCGGCGCTCATATACCCGTTGGAAACCCAAGTATTTTTTAATTTATAATTTTTGGCCTGCTTCATCGTTTCCAGAGCGTATTCCGCAAAAACTGTCGGTTCGGTATATGTATAAGAGATACTGGAGCATTTGTTATCCATTGCCATTTTAACAATTTTTGACGGCGGCCAATCCTCTCCGGCGATTTCTTTTTTATCCAGTTTGGGAGATTGTGAAATTGACCAATTCTGGCAATTGTCGCATCGAAAATTACAGCCTACGGTCGCGACTGAAAGGCTTTTTGTGCCCGGCAAAAAATGGAAGAAGGGTTTTTTCTCGATCGGATCGATATTAACCGCGATCGCTTTGCCGTAAACCAAAGAATAAAGCTTGCCTTTTTTATTTTCCCGTACGCCGCAAATCCCGCGCTTGCCCGAATGGATCAGACAATAATGCGAACAAATAAGGCATCGCGTTTTATTTTTTCCTAATTTTTCCCAAAGTTTCGGATTACAAATTTTAGGCATGGACTTAGTTTATATGTTATGAACTGATTGTATTTTACCACTTTTGAACAAAAAAGTAAATTTTGTTATTTTTAAGACAAAATGGTATAATTATATGATAAAATATTGAAAAAAATAATGAAAAACGAACAAATAAATATACCTGCTCAAGAGAACTCATCATTTAAAACTAACTCGGCAAAAACCGGCGCCAGAAGCGGAAAAATCAACATCTTGGGAATTAAAATCGATAATATCACCGGCACCGAGACCTTAAACCGCATCGGATCTTTTTTAAATTCCGCGAATAGTCATTATATTGTGACGGCTAATCCGGAAATTGCCGTTCTTGCCCACAAAGATCGCGAGTTCCAGAATATAGTGAATAACGCGGATTTAATCGTACCGGATGGAATTGGCTTGATCTTCGCTTCAAAGATAATTTTCCCGAGGGAAAGATTAGGCGAGCGAATCCGGGGAATTGACTTGATCTATCGCATCGCGAAAAATTTTGATAATCCGGCTCAAAAAATCCGCATTTTTTTCCTCGGTGCGCGAGGGGAAGGCGCAAAATTAACCGCCGAAAAGATCAAAAAGAATTTCCCTAATATAGAAATTGCCGGATTTTTTGGCGGAGACGCAAGCGAAGAAGGGGACAGGATAGCGGTTTCGATCATTGACCAATCTAAGCCAAATATTCTATTTATCGCTTATGGCGCGCCATTGCAAGAAAAATGGATCGCCCGAAATTTAAAAAAATTGCCGACCGTGAAGCTCGCGATCGGAGTAGGCGGCGCGTTTGATATGATCAACGGAAAGATCACGCGCGCGCCGCGCTGGATGCGAAACGCCGGACTGGAATGGTTTTGGCGGCTAATCAAAGAGCCAAGAAGAATCGGAAGAATTTATAACGCGACAATAAAATTTACCTGGCTGGTTTTGACTAATAAGAGCAAAAAGGATAAGATGTAAACACAAGATTCGCAATTCATAACTAAAATATCATGCCTTTAAACACAATTGACGCGCAAACTGCCACACAATCTAAAATTTTAGCCAACAAATCAATGTTTGCCGAAATCCGCACCCGTTTTGCTCCCAGTCCCACGGGCTATCTTCACATCGGCGGCATTCGAACCGCATTGTATGCTTATTTGCTGGCGAAACATTTTGGCGGAAAATTTTTATTGCGGATCGAGGATACGGACCAAACCCGCTTTGTCAAAGGCTCGATACTGGATATTTTTAATTCTCTAAAGTGGGCAAGAATAGAACCTGATGAATATCCGCTTTATGACGCAAACGAATCATATGTGCGCGACGAAGGAAAATTCGGCCCATACGTGCAATCCCAGCGCCTGGATATTTATAAAAAATACGCGCAAAAATTGATCAAGAAAGGCAAGGCTTATTATTGCTTCTGCGCTCCGGAACGCCTGGAAAAAATGCGCGCCGAGCAAAATGCCAAAAAACAACCTACCCGATACGATCGAATGTGCCGAAATTTATCGGCCGGCGAAGTTGAAAAAAAACTAAAGTCAGGAGCGAGATACGTGATCCGTTTTAAAACACCGGTTACCGGTAATACACAATTAAATGATCTTATCCGCGGCGCGGTGCAATTCAATAATTCCCTGATCGATGATTATATTCTCCAGAAATCGGATGGTTTTCCCACATATCACCTGGCAAGCGTGATCGACGATCATTTTATGGAAATAAGCCATATTATCCGCGGTGAAGAATGGCTATCCACCGCGCCTATTCACGTGATGCTTTACGAGGCTTTTGGGTGGCAATCTCCTTTTTTTGCCCATTTGCCCAATATTCTTGGCGAGGATAAAAAAAAGCTTTCCAAGCGCACTGGAGATGTAGCTGTAAGCCAATACATCGAGAAAGGATATCTCGCTGAAGCCGTCATTAACTTTATACTGCTTCTTGGCTGGAATCCCGGAACTGAAAAAGAAATTTTTACACTGGAGGAAATGATCGAAAATTTCACATTGGATAAAGTCGGCAAATCCGGCGCGATTTTTGACCTGAAAAAATTGGACTGGATGAATGGAAGCTATATCCGAAAAATGGACATAGCAAAGCTAACTGAATTATGCCTGCCTTATTTAATTAATTCCGGCTGTATTAAAGATACCGAGAAAAAAGCTAATTTTGAATGGATCAAAAAAGTAATAGCGCTAGAGCAAGAACGGATGAAAAAATTATCAGACATTGCGGAAACGACAAAATATTTTTTCGTCGATATTCCCGAATATGACGCCGCGCTTTTGAAATGGAAAAAATCAACTCTGGAAAAAACCAAAGAAAATCTGACGGAAATTAAAAAAATATTGGAAAACTTGCCGGAAGAAAAATTCAATAAAACTGATCTGGAAATCACGCTTAAGCCGCTAATGGAAAAACTGGGAGTAGGGGATACGCTTTGGCCGCTGCGAGTCGCTTTGAGCGGCGCCAAATTTTCGCCCAGTCCTTTTGAGATTGCGGAGGTGCTGGGAAAAGAAAAAGTTTTAGAAAGAATCAAAGCGGGAGTTGAGAAAAAATAAATAAAAAAAGAGGAATTTATTTTAAATTTTAAATAAACCCTCATTTGCAATAATAATCATTCGTGTGCTTCCCTTAAAGCGCAGCCGCATTTTGTGCAATGATCACGGCTCAGATATTTTTCAATTATTTCTGATCTCGTTTTTTCTGGTTCGTCATACTCTGCTATAACTTCGTGCATTGTCAGTTTTTTTGGCATTGTTTTACCTCCTATAATATTGTAAGTATATATTTTTTTATCAAAATGTTAAGATTAAATTTCAAAAAAATTTATTCCATTTTAATAGCATTTTTCATGTTGCTTCCTTTTGTTATCAATGCCGATGTGCTTGATGAGCTTGACTCAAAGATCTCCGAGTGGCAAAAACAATGGCAAATTTTGGAAGATCAAAGGCAGGAATATCTTAAAACCGTAAAACAAAAACGAACAGCGGCGGCTAATCTGGAAAATCAGATGGCGCTTCTGGACGGAGAAATAAAATTTGCCGAAACAAAGATCAAACAAACAGAAGTAAAACTGGAGCAAATAACACTGGAAATAGAAAAACTCAATGCCGAGATCCGGGGAAAAGGGCAAGATATAACCCGGCAAAAAGAATTCCTGGCAAGCCTGCTAAGAGAGATCTATAATTCCGGCAACGAAGACCTGCTAAGCAATTTACTGAAAAACAATAATCTTTCCGATTTTTTAACAAGTTATTATGCCCTGGAGTCAGTACAAGGAAAAATCAGCGCTTCGGTCATTGATTTGAAAAATCTAAAGGAAAAACTGGAGTGGAACAGAAAAGAAGAGATTTCCAAAAAAGCGGAAATTGATACGCTAAAAATCGGACTGGTGCAGGAAAAGGAATCTTTGAATTTAGCACGCGCTTCCAAAAAAGACCTATTAAGTAAAACCAAAGGCGAACAATCGCGCTATGAAAACTTGCTTAAAAGAGTTGAAGAGCAAAGGCAAGAAATCCTTGGAAATATTGAAGAACTTCAGATAACCAGAGCTAAAGAACTGGCGCGAATTCAATCCAAACAATTATTACCGGAGCCAAATCCGGTCGCCGCGCTCTGGCACTATTATCAAACTGACCCGCGCTGGGGTGATACAGCTATCGGCAATTCCAATTCGACAATGAAATTTTGGGGATGTGCCGTGGCGGCGCTAGCCATGCTTTTTAAATATCACAACGAGGACATCACGCCGGGCAATCTCGCGAAACAGCCGCTGTTTTCTTTTGACCTGATAAAATGGCCGAATAGCTGGCGAAGCATTAACTTGGTGGCAAACGAAGTCAGGCAAAAAGTAAACTGGAACAAAGTTGATGAAAATTTAAAAAATGGCCATCCGGTAATTGTTTATGTGCGCGCTTTGCCTAACACTCGCACCAAAGGCGGAGGCCATTATGTCGTGGTTTTCGCCAAAGATTCTCGCGGATACATAGTTAACGATTCAATGTGGGGAAGCAATATCTATTTGGATTCAACCCGTGAAAACATCGCTACTCTCTATGAAACAACGACTTCCGTCGAACAAATGATATTATATAAATAATTTAACACTAA
Organism: bacterium; assembly: GCA_030693205.1. Taxonomy (NCBI): domain Bacteria; species bacterium. The sequence goes on along the minus strand of JAUYBG010000019.1, from coordinate 71,028 downwards.
ATAATATATGATAATTCTCAAAGATCCTTTGTATGGATTTATCAGCCTGGAAGAACCATTTAAAAGCTTGATCGAAACAAAACAATTCCAAAGATTGCGCAACATTAAACAGCTGGGACAAAGCTACTTGATCTATCCGTCCGCCAATCATACTCGTTTTGAACATTCTATTGGAACTTTTTATTTAGCCCAGAGGATCGCGGAGAAGATCGTCGCTGAAGATAAACTCGCTTTCGGCAAAAATGATTCCCGCCGGAATGAATTTTTGGCCGCCGCTTTGCTCCACGATATCGGTCATTATCCTTTTTCTCATTCTATCGAGAAGGCGATCGGATCAGCTAATGGCGCGACTCATGAAGAACAGGCGATAAAAATAATTCACACCACCGAGATCGGAAAGATCCTAAAAAAAGCGGAAATGGATCCAGGTATTATTTGCGACCTCATCAAAGGCAAAGGAAAATTCGGCGGATTGATCGCCGGACAAATAGATGCTGACCGCCTGGATTATTTAAAACGCGATTCATATTATACGGGAGTCGCTTATGGCGTCATTGAAACCGATGTGATCATTAAAAACTTGACGGTGGATGGAAGAAAATATTTCATTGATGAAAAATTCTTGCCGGCTTTCGAATCGATTTTGATCTCGCGATATTTAATGTATTCGATGGTATACATGCATCGAAAAACCCTGATAGCAAATAGCATGCTGCAAGCGGCTTTTTACGAAGCATTGGCGGCGGGGGAAATTGACCCGGATCAATTGACCGAATTTGACGATATTGACTTTATAAGCGTTTTAAGGCGATCTAAAACAGCGGCAAAAGATCTGATAAACCGGATTAGTAATCGAAAATTATACGGCGAAGCGATCATTTTTCGAAAAGAAGATTTGGCCGATGGCCTTGATAATATCAAGAAGATCAAAGATACGCTTGAAATTGAAAAAAATATCGCCCGAGACCTAAAAATAAAAAATCATGAAATTTTAATTAATATTCTAAAAATACCGAAATTCAGCGAAAGCGAGATTTTTGTAAATCCTACCGGCCAAGAACTGGAAAAGATCTCGCCGTTTGTCAAAGCGCTGGGTCTGGCAGAGTGGAATCATTGGTTTATTGGGATTTATTGCCCCAAAGATCAAATAGAAAAGGTTAAAAAAGCAAAGAATCAGATCAAACGATACTTACTGGGGGAATAGTGCAGAAACAGAAGGAATAACAAGAAAAAAAACGCTTAAAATTGAGTTATAAGCGTTTTTTAATACAAAGACGGGGAATTGATCATCGTGTAGTATTAATAGTAGTAAATAACACTTTCAAGTACTATCACGTCGCATAACCTACATTATGCGACGTGATAAAAAGCTCTTTAGCTCCACTTCTCCAGCGGGTTTTAATTCGGAAAAATTTTATTTTATTTCTACACTTTCGATTTTCCCTGTCGCCTCTTTAATTAATTTTTCCGAATCCAGTTTCGATTCTTCGAATCTAATCTGTTCAAGTCGCGCTTTGGTCGCCGGATGGCGCGGAGTAAAAAGCGAACAGCAATCTTCATATGGCTGGCTGGAAAATTCATAAGTGTTAATTTTTTTGGCTTCATCTATTATCTCGATCTTGTCAGTGCCGATAAATGGCCGAAAAACCGGAATCGAAATAGCATTATTCACCACGCCGATATTTTCGAGGGTTTGGGACGCAACTTGGCCAAGACTCTCCCCTGTCACGAGCGCGCCAGCGCCGATTTTTTTCGCCAGCGCTTCGGCAATTCGAAACATAAACCGGCGATATAAAATAATTCTTAATCTTTCTTCACATTGGGAAAAAATTTCCCGCTGAATATCCAGAAGCGGCGCTAAATATAAAACCGAACCGAATTGATACTGATCCAGTGCTTTTATCAAATTTTTGACATTATTGATCGAAGCCTTGCTGGTGCGCGGATAACTGTGAAAATGAATAAAATGAACTCGCGCTCCCCTTTTCATCAAATGCCAAGCGGCTACCGGCGAATCAAAACCGCTCGAAATAAGCGATAAAACTTTACCGCTTATTCCAACCGGCAAACCTCCCAAAGCTTTAATCTTATCAAAATAAAACAATGCCTTTCCCTCAACAATCTCGATAAAACAATTAATATCCGGATTTTTCAAATTAACCTTTAAACCCAAGCCTGATTTTTCAAATATATACTCTCCTACTTTATAATTAATTTGATTGGAGGTTAAAGGAAAATTCTTTTCGGCGCGGCGAGCGGTAATGCGAAAAGTTTTAATTTCTTTTTTTTCCGCCAATCTGCCGGCTATTTCTTTTTTCAGCATTTCTGCCAAAATTTTATTGATTTCATCCAAATCCGCGTTTATCTCCCAGCCGATTGAAAAATGCGAAATGCCAAAAACATGACTTAAGGCAAGCTTAAAATTATCAATCTCGACGCTAGTATCAAGAGTAATCAAGATTCTGCCGGAAAGCCTTTCGATCTTTTCATATTTCAAATCTTTCAGCGCGTGCTTTATGTTTTCAACCAGTTTTTTTTCGAAATTACGGCGATTTTCGCCTTTCAGAGCAATCTCGGCATAATGAATTATAATAATTTTTTTCATAGATAAAAATATTTATTTCTGGCATTCCGGGCAAAAATGCGAGCTTCGGCCGCCAAGTTTTATTCGTTTGATTATACCTTTGCAGCGAAAGCATTTTTTACCTTCCCGACCATAAACTTTTAATTCTTTGACATAATCCCCTTTTCGCCCGCTGGCATCCACGTAATTTTCCACCGAAGATCCTCTTAATTCAATGGCCCGGTTTAAAATTTTCTTAATTCCTATGAAAATAAATTTAATTTGCTTGCTTGTCAAATTGCCGACTTGATTGGTTGGCGCAACTTTCGCGTAGAAACAAATTTCATCCGCGTAAATATTGCCAATGCCGGCAATCGCCGACGGATCAGTTAGAAATTGCTTGATTCGCCGCTTTGGGTATTTTTTCAAAATTTCCTTGAATTTTTCCAAAGTAAAATCTTTTTCAAGCGGTTCCGGACCGAATTTTTTGTCGTTTATAAAATCTTTAACCTTGTTTTGCGGAACAATTTTGACATAACCGAATTTTCTAAGATCATTAAAAACCAGCGCGCTTCCGTCTTTGAAAAAGAAAATAATGCGCGCGTATTTATATTTTGAATCCCGTATTTTTTTGTGTAAATCATAAATCAGCTGCCCCGTCATTTTCAGGTGGATTAAAAGCGAATGATTATTGGACAAAGTTAAAATCAAGATCTTGGCGCGGCGCGAAATATCCAATATCTTGGCATTTTTTATCAAAGCGATAAATTTTTTAGCCGGAGTATTGAGAGCGCCTCGCCATAAAATTTTGGCATCACTTATTTTTTTGCCTATAATTATTGCCTCCAAATCATTTTTAATTGTTTCAACCTCCGGTAATTCCGGCATAAATTTAAATTAATATTTTATTGATACCCGTATTTTCTCACCACCCAAGTTTTAACTATTTGAACCAGCGAAAGATATGTGACCAGCATGATAAAAAGAATAATAAAATAAAGCGGCGGTAGCGCGACAAAGCCGAATAGTCCCGCTAGGGAAGAAAAAATCACTCCCAGCGCTATTGCAAGAATCAAAAGAGTGTTGAAAATAAGAAATTTATTCGGAGTGCTTTGGATAAACGGAATCTTGTTGGTTCTAATTACATAGATCACTAGTACCTGAGTGAATAGAGATTCAATAAACCAGCCTGTATGAAAAAGTTCTTGATTGCCGTTTTGGGCTACATTGAAAACATACAGCATTATTCCAAAAGTCAAAAAATCAAAAATTGAACTTAAGGGGCCGATAAAAAATATAAACTTTTTTATAAAATTAATATTCCACGGCCGGGGCTTGGCCAGATATTCCTTATCCACTTCGTCATTTGGCAAAGCAAGCTGGCCCATATCATAAAGGAAATTATTAAAAAGAATTTGCAAAGGTGTCATCGGCAAAAATGGCAAAAATAAAGTCGCTCCGGTCAAACTAATCATATTGCCAAAATTGGAACTCGCGCCCATTTTAATATACTTGATAATATTGCCGAAAACTTTCCGGCCGTCAAGAACGCCATCTTTCAGCACCATTAAGCTTTTTTGAAGCAAGATAATATCGGCGGATTCTCTGGCAATGTCAACCGCGTTATTCACGGAAATTCCGATATCCGCGGCTTTAAGCGAAGGCGCATCGTTAATGCCGTCCCCCAAATAGCCCACCGTATGATTATTTCTGTGAAGCGCCTTAATTACTCGCTCTTTTTGAATCGGATTCAAGCGCGCGAAAATAGTGGTTTTTTCCACTAAGCGCTCAAGTTCGGCATCCAGAATATTATCCATCTGAAAACCGGTAACAACGCCTTTTACGGAAAGTGAGACGTCTCGGCATATTTTCTTGGTAATAATTTCATTATCTCCCGTAAGAACCTTGATCTCAATACCAAGATCTTCGAGCGCACGGAGAGATTCTTTGACCGTAGGCTTAGCAGGGTCAAAAAAAGCCAGATACCCGCGGAGCACGAGATTATTTTCATCATTTTTGGAATAAACCGCTTTGGGTTTTTCAATATTTTTATAAGCCACCGCCAGCACGCGAAATCCCTGGCCGCTCAATTTATCATATTCTTCCTGCACTTTGGAAAATATTTTGTCATGAATTTTATGGATCTTGCCGTTGAGATAATAATGGCTTGAGTGATTAAAAATATCTTCGGGAGCGCCCTTGGCGACCAAAATATGCTGGCCGTCTTTTTCCACCACCACCGACATTATTCTCCGGGAAAAATCAAAAGGCATTTCATCCACTTTTTGATATCCCGTCATTCTGATCTTTTCGTGCTTAAGAATCGCATTGTCCAAAAGATTTTTTAATCCGGTTTGAAAAGAACTATTGAGATACGCGTACTCCATAACTTCTCTATCTTCATCCCCTTCCACGTCATAATGATTCACCATCACGATCTTATCGAGAGTAAGTGTGCCGGTTTTATCGGTGCAGAGCACATCCATCGCGCCGAAATTCTGTATTGAGTTCAGGCGCTTGACTATAACTTTTTTCTTAGCCATATCAGCCGCCCCGCGCGACAAATTTATGCTAACCAGCATCGGCAGCATTTCCGGGGTGATTCCAACCGCAACCGCCAGAGAAAAAAGCAAAGCCTCTTTGAAAACCCCTTGCTTTAAAAAAAGTATCACAAAAAAAATAAAAACCACGAGAACGAGCATCAGGTGGATCATCAGCATCGTAAACTGCTTGATGCCTTTGTCAAAACTGGTTTCTTCCCCGATCCGGATCAAAGAACTGGAAATTTCCCCGAATTGAGTGTATTTTCCGGTCTTAACCGCCACGCCAAGCCCGGTTCCGCTAATCACGCTTGAACCCATAAAAGCGATATTTTCCAATTTTTCTATCGCCTCTTTTTTGGATTTATCGAATTCGGCTGTTTTTTCAACCGGAAAAGATTCTCCTGTAAAAGACGCCTGATTGATAAAAAGATCATTTGCCTGAACAATTCTTAGATCCGCCGGAACCATATCTCCGGCATAAAGATCGACGACATCACCCGGCACAATATCAAAAAGGTCTATTTCTTTTTGCGCGCCATCCCGAAATACAGCCACTTTGGTGCGAACCAGATCGCTTAATTTTTCCACCGCTTTGCCCGACCGATACTCCAAAGAAAATTCCAGCGCAACGCTAACCAATATCATCAGGGAAACAAAAATTGTATTTATTATTTCACCAAAAAAAAGCGAGAAAAGCGCTATAACCGCGAGAATAAGAATCAAAGGATTGCGAACCTTGGAGAATAATAATACAACGGCTGAAATCTTTTTTTTCTCAGCCGGCACATTCAAACCAAAAATACGGAGACGATTTTTCGCCTCTTTGTCCGTAAGACCTTTTAAAGAAGTTTTAAATTCATTCAGCAGATCTTCATTCGAATATTTTGCATAGTCCGCTATCTGCGTCAACTCTATATCTTTTCCAATTCTATTCATAATGATTCAACTATTTTAATTTTAATCCTTTGATAATTTTTACCACCCGAATTCGCTATAAAAAATTTTCTTATTAACCCTATCAACTGCCTGCCTAATATACGGAATCGTATTGGCCGGAAGATCGTTGACCGGAAACCATTTCAAATCATCACATTTGTCCGGCTCCATAATTTTCGGCTCGCCCTGCCATTTATTCGCTTTAATAAAAAAATCAATTCGCTCTTCCGGCGGCGATTTTCGATGCATTACGTGCATCACTTCCAAATCTTTAGCTTCTATATCAATCCCCGCTTCTTCTTTTGCTTCCCGCACCATTGCTTCGATAAAAGTTTCATTCCCGTCCAAATGTCCGGCCACCACGCTATAATTCCCGTCTTCGTATCCGGTATTAAACCGCCGCGAAAGCAAGATCTTTCCGTCTTTAATTAAAATCAAATGGGAAGTTGGTATTAATTTAAATCTTTCCTTTGGCATAAATTTTTAATAAACTTTCTAAAACTACAGGCAACTCTGTAAACCCCGCGCCTTCATTGAGGTGATTGCCATTTGGCACTATGATAAGCTCCGCGCCTAATTTATCTCTTAAAATTTCGCCGTTCCGCAAAGGTACATAAGGATCATCGTCGGAATTAATGGCAATAAATTTTTCCGCGGAATTCTTGATCTTTTCATAATCAAGAGGCGTAACAAAAAAACTTTTTATCTCATCATATCCTATCGGCTCCGGAAATCCTGCGACAAGCACAACTCCTCCAATTTTTTGTCCTAAAGGAAGTAATTCAAGAAATCTAAGGATAGTAATAACACCAAGACTATGGCCGACTAAATAAGTATTCTTATCCGGCGTGCCGATGTTTTTCTTGAGATGCGCCAGCCACTCAGAAAAAATCGGATGATAAGTATTCGGCATCATTGGAACCGCCACGTCAATATTTTGCTTTTCCAGTTCTTCCTTGAGCCAAGGAAACCAATTTGATTCCGGCACCGCTTCCCATCCATGGATGATAAAAACCCGTTTTTTATTCATACTATCGGAATATTAAAAAATTATGACCCCGAAGCATCTCTTGTTCGGATATATTTTTTCCATAACTTCTGGAATTCGGAAGATTTTTTCTTAAGTTCGCCAAAAGATCCATGCGCTATGATCTTGCCGCCTTCAAAGAAATAAACAGTATCGAACAAAGAAAGCAAATGAAGCCGGTGAATGGAAGAAATGATCGTTTTTCTCGAAAAAGCGGAAAAAATATTCTGATAAACTGCAAGTTCATTTTGAAAATCTACACTGCTTGTCGGCTCATCCAGTAGCACTATTTCTTTATCGACCGAGGCCAGAAGACCGCGCGCCAGCGCCAGGCGCTGTTTCTCTCCGCCGCTCAGATTCACGCCTTTTTCCACGATCGAAGACTCGAGGCCTTTCGGCAGTTTCTCAAAAACCTCCGTAAAACGCGCCATGTCGGTAAATGCCTGTATGTGCTGATCGGTATATTCAACCCCAAGCGTAATATTTTCCCGTATAGTCGTCGCAAATATTTCCGGATCCTGGGGAATAAGAGAGATCGAATCACTGATCTCACTGAACCCTCCTGGAGCTTCTTTTCCGTCTATGACAAGCGTAAGCGTTTTAGGATGATATAGATCCCGCATAAGTCTGAGAAAAGTGCTCTTGCCTCCCCCGCTTTCCCCGATCAATGCAACACGTTCGCCTTTCTTAATCTTCAGATTTATATCATCCAAGTGCAGATCCGCCCCATCCCGGGCATGATAAGAAAAAGACAGATTTTTTATCGCCAATCCCGACCAAGTTTTAGGCAAATGTTTTTCCTCCAATAAAGCCGCACCCCGAAAATCATTGGATAATTCTTCGGTGTTGGTCACCGAGGCGCGATAGCGGACAATATCATTGTAAAGAAAAGCGAATCTAAAAAAAGTTTCCCGTATCTGATTTGTATAACTATAAAGAATATAAACTGTTCCGGCTAGGATCGTGCCTGCAGCTATATGAGTATAAAGATATATGCCGATAACAAGAACAACTGTAAGCCTTCCCAAAATGGAAGCAAAAAACCATTTCCATTCATTTAATTTGATATTTTTATTATATCGCTCATACGGCTTTTTAATAAAACCATCGATAGATTTCAAAATAAGAGGCTCAACCCGGAGAATGATCACCGAAGTCACATTGCTTAAAGCGTCAAAAATTTTAGCGGAAATGGTATTCTCTATCCGGTTTACCTGTATATAGCCGGGTATAAGCTTTTTATCGAACAAACCGATGACATAAAAAGTAAACAAACTGAACACCAAAGCCGCGCCGCCCGCGAACGGATCGAAAAAGAACATGACAATAAAAGCTATTGTCAAAAGAATGAACGTCTGTATCATCTCATAAGTTCTTTCGGAAAAATTAAAAAGAGCTCCCGTTCCTTTCTCTATCTTGTCTATCGTATCGCCGGAATGATGATCCGTATGCCATTCCATCGGGAGCGCCATCGTACCCTGCAGAAGATAATTCTTATAATTAGTCCTGACAAAAAAAGCATTCCGATTCTCTTTTACGCGGGATGTTCCATGAAATGCCCAAAATACGATTTCAAGAACCGGCAAAAGTCCCAATAAAAAAAGCAAATGGGGCAAACTCTCTTTGCGCACTCCCTCAGTCTGTATTGTATTTAAGAATATGCCGATGATCACCGCATCAAGAGAACCGAGGAGAGTGGCAAAAGCAGAAAACAAAATATACAAAATTACAGTTCGGCGATTATTGCCGGAATATTGCCACATTTTGCGGAGAAGATAGATTAACGGATTTTCCATATAGTATTTATCGTGAATTCGATAGGGCGACTTTGATCCCCAATGCGATCAATATCACGCCGAAAAATTTTTCGATCCTATGATGCACTGAGGCAAATTTTTCTTGCACCAAGCTATGAGATAAAACGGACGCCACTATTGAAAACCAAATAAAAGTCATCGTGACCATTTCCAGGCCGTAAAATACTTGGATCAATAAAGGCGTTTCTTTGCTGATGACCTGAGTAAATAAACTCAAGAAAAACAAAGTCGCTTTGGGATTCAAGGCATTGGTTAAAAATCCCATTTTGATCGCGGCGAATTTGTCCATATTATTTTTTTCCGATAATTGATCCGCGCTTAATTTATGCGGTTTTGCTTTTAAAGATTTATAACCGATAAATATCAAATAACCCGCGCCGAGAAATTTTATAATCGAAAATAAAACGATTGATTTGGAAATAATAAAACCGATTCCAACCAAAGAATACGTCACATGAACCAAGATACCCAAAGCCAATCCGACTGCCGAGTATGTTCCGGTTTTTCTTGAATACACCAAACTATTCCGGCTGATCATGGCAAAATCAGGGCCGGGACTCATCACTGCCAAAAGATGGACTACTACAACGGTTATAAATTCCGCTAAATATGGCATAAATTTATTGTTTTATTTATTTTAAAATTTCTAAATAATATTGGTCTTATGGGGCGATGCTGGAACCTATTTAGTTAAAAAATATGCTTTCAAAAACATCGCCCCCTTAATTACAAATATTTTTTAGCATACCTGATAAATGGGGCTTTATGCCTGCCAGTTCTGCCCTCGTTTCCAATATGCGGATCGTCATAAAAATATCCACTTCCAATCAGCCAAAATAATTTGTCTACTTCATAAGGAGATTTTCCTACATTTTGGGCAATTCTTACAATTGTTTTAAATAATAAATAATCATCTGCGTTTTTAGAACACAATTTTAAAGCTTCAAATATATCCCTTATATGAACATCCGGTTTGCCGAAATTTATATAACCAAGATCCTTTAGAAAATCGCAACCCAAAGCAAAACCAAAACCTTCTATTTCATAACTCAAAATCATCGGCAAGGCCGGCCTCTTGCGATAATCGCTATCAAAAGAGTCCACCCACTTGTAAAATTCATCAGCAGTAGCAAATTGAGTAATAAAATCAGCGGCAGATAATATTGTTCTACAATATTGAGGCCAAATGCTCCTTGAGCTTCGTCTTATCTTACCATTGGGCTTTACTTTCTTTTTTATATCATCCAATAAATAATTCCAATCATTTTGGTATTTTTTTAATACTAACTCCGGATTAAAATTGAAAAGCACTTTGCCTAAATTATCTATACCCCCTTCCATTGACCTACCTATTACTCCGGCTTTCATATTAGCATTTTGAGCTGAAAATAATAGATTCCCGTAAATATCTTCAATTTTTTTAAATCTCGCCTTACTCGCACTAGCATTAAGATATTTTTGTATTAAAGATTCCGTAACTCCGCTTATTTTCAAACGCAACAGAAATTTTTTTGCTAGATTATATGCTTTTAGGTCTTTTTCTCTTATCTTGGCTTGAATAGGTGATTTCATAAATTAATTATCATTTAAAATTCTACAAATTTTGTTTGACATATATATTTTTGCTGGCCTTGTGGGACGATGTTGCCTGTCCACCGAAGCCTCGGCGTAGACGGGGAACTTATTTGACGAGAATAACACACCTTTTCTTAACGCAATCACCATATAACACAATACTAATTTCTATTCCTCAACCCTTTTAGATGTTATTTTTATATTTTCATCCTGAATAACTTGTATTTTCATTCCCAAGATTTTCGGAAAAACTTCAGCAATCACTTTTTCGATTATCAGACGATTCGCCGGCTCGCTTAATTTTTCCGCGTGAAATTTATAAGGCGTGGCGATTACGAGTAAATTTTTCTTAATCTCCTTCGCTGTAGATAATTTCAAAAAAGCACTAACCGAATGGTCGTAATTTTTAACTCCTTTCAAAATACTGTTCCATCCTAAAATAATTTCGGAAATATTAATATTCACCGCACCATCGCCAAAATTTTTGTTTTTAGAAATTCCGGAAGGCATATCCTCTTTGTCCGCTTTCATAACAATCAGGGAAATCGGTTTTTTAACTTTTTCTTTAACATCGGAGAGTTTTTCCGGTTCAACAACAATTTCTTTATCATCTTTTGTAACTTTTTCGCCCTGTTCTATTTCATTCATTTCTTCCAATATTTCTTTTTTAGAAGCAAAATTAGACTGTGAAAATTTACGCCCAACAAAAAATAAAATAATTGTCGTTATAAACGAGAAAATGGTACAAAAATAGAAAAAGTATTTTTTATTAACATCTATTTCGGGAGTAGATATATAAGCGTAAAGAGACGAAATGCTTGTCGCAGATGTAAACCACGCAAAATTACTCCACCAATTTTGACTGTTCCACCAATTCTGTCCGTCAGAAATTCTACTTATCATTTTTTTTAAGCGAAACCAATCTCTATAATCCATTGAAAAAAATTTCCGGCTAACTGGTCGATCAATTTGTGTTTCTTCCGAAATTGTTATAGGAGATTTAGTTTTTTCCATTTTCTTATTTTTTTACTACTCCAATTAAAATAGCATTAAAGTAGTGCGTATGGCCACACGACTTACACGAAACAGCTAAAACAGGAAAAATGCTCACTTTTTCGCCAAGAATGAAACTACCACCCATAAATTCTCTTAACTCATAAATGGTATCATTTAATAACCACTCGCTACCATTACAAATAATGCAAGAGGTGCGGAAAAAATTTGATAATTTTGTTATTACTACATTCTTTTGTTCTTCATTTAATTTCATGAGTTTATTTTAGAAAAATTAATTTATCCTAATTCCTCTATGTTTAATAAAATCCAAGACTAAATTACTTCTTATAACTACCGCATTTTCAACAGAAATAGTTCGTCCATTCGCTCCAGTACTTTGACGTGGAGGCATGACAGATCCCTGAATACCTACTAAAGTTCCAGTTGTATCAAATACCGGACCACCGCTCATTCCAAACAGTCCAATATCTCTTACAATAAAACCATCATGAAGACGAATTTTTCCTGCACCATTATCTGAATTAGCTTTTATATAATCTAAAATAAAAGATGGCTGAAAGTATCTTCTAACCCCCATAAGTTCTAATCCACCCTGACTATTGTTAGTAATTTGAGCTAAAGGATACCCCCCAATACAAATAGTTCTTCCAATATCAACTAATTTTGATGATAATCGAAAAAAAGTATCCGTTTTTTTCTTAACTCTGCCAATATAAATATCATTTGAATCATCTCTAATAATTTCCTCAATTTCTATAGGTGGACTTTGTAAATCTGTTGGTAGCTTTCCAAAATAAAAATATTTCGGATTATTGGTAGTATTATCAAAAACATGTGCAACAGAAATAAAATTACCATTAGAACTTATAAAAAAACCGGTACCCGCCACATTAACTATCATTTGCGAAGATGTAACTTGCTCTACGCGAAATATTGGAAACATTGCCTTACTTGCAATTTTTATAGCATTTACAAACATAAATAATTTTTAAAAATAATGCTGGGAGACTAGGAATCGAACCTAGATTAATGGGTTCAGAGCCCACTTGCCTACCTTTAGCAGATCTCCCAATATTTAATACTGCCTGAATTTTATCAATTCTTTAATTTTATAAACTTCTTCCTTTTTTGAAACTTGGATCTGATGTGTGCTTCTGTGGGGATGAAAACCTAAAATTTTTAACGCGCCATAAACATTATCCAATAAAGTTTTATTCCAATTACTAAACAAAAATTTATAAGTACAAGTCGGCTTATGGACGCAAAAAGAACCTTCCGCTTCATATAGCCCTCGTAAATATCCTATTAAAACCTTTCTATCGGCACTTATCCATTCAGGAATTTTAGCAACTAAATCTTTACGATTTCCTACCGGTATTTTTAGTCTTTTGCTAATAAATTTCTCGTAAATACTTATTCGTACACAATTTGCGTTTTTGATTTTCTCGCAATAAGGTTTTTTTTTGATTACTTTTTCGATAAGGCGAGCATATCTATTAATAAACCCCTTGTTTTTTGAATGTGACGATATGGTTAGTCGCTCAGTCCTTGGAAATGATTGTATGTGCCCGTCACCTAAAACAACCCCTATAAGCTCTGCCAAATCTTCGTTTTTTTCAAAATCAGGATATTCGCTTTTTAATAAACCTTTCTCTACGTTCTTTTTTCTCCAATCGGCAAAATTATCTATTTTCTTTGCCTTCATCGTCTTGGAAATCTTCAAAACTGACAGATTGTTCTCTTTTGTAAAACCCTTATTCCAAGGGTTTTTTCTTGTTTGCATGGTCATAAGATAATTCTATCATTTTCCGATGAACAAAGCAAGAAACTTTCCTACCAGTAGACGAATATAAATAAAATTAATACTAATTAGGGTTTAACTTAGTTATTCTACCCAAAAATCGCAAAAAAATCAAGGCCTGTGCCGCAATAAATTTCTTGTTAAGATTTCCTTAAAATGGTATATTGATTCTATAATCTTTTTTGAATCTTATGAATTTTTTCTCGCATATATTTTGGACTTGGGCAGTATTTAAAACCCTAAAAGAAAAACTTAAAAAACCGCTGAATCTTAAATTGGCGGTATTCTGGGGAGTATTTCCCGATCTTTTCGCTTTTGCTATTCCTATCGCCTGGCTTATAATTGAATTAATGTTCGGGAAAATTTCAATTTCGGATCTGCCGGGTCCGGAAAAAATCGAGCCGCCTCAACAAAACTTCAATTCTATCTTATTGCTTGTCTCAACGCTTTATTCTTTCAGCCATAGCTTTGTTATTCTTCTTGCCGTCGCTATAGTTTGGACGGCAATACTTTATTTTAAACGAAAAATTCCCGCCACCTCCGTTTCACAAATTTTACCGATTGAAATGGGCGGCTGGATACTCCATATTTTAATTGATATTCCCACTCATTCTTCAGCATTCTATTCAACCCCATTTCTTTGGCCGATCTCTGATTTTAAAATTAACGGCCTGTCGTGGGGCACGCCGTGGTTTTTAGCGTTAAATTATCTCGTAATTTTTATCGTTTACTTTGCATATTTAAGAAAGAAAAAAGCAAGCGCATAAAATACATTTTTAAAAATACAAAAACTCGCTTATTGGGCGAGTTTTATTTTTTTCTAATTTTATATTTTCATATACTTCCGCAAGGCGATCAAACTGCTCAAAACCCCGATCGCCACACCCACTACCAGCTGTATCCCGAAAATAAGCAAGAAATTATGTTTAAAATATTCAGTCAAAGAACCCTGGAAAAAACCGGCCAATGAACCGCCATACAGAAAACCTTCAATATTTTTCACTTCTTTTGTCAAAAAGATCATACCCGCAAGAATCAATATGGAGAGAAAACTTCCTATTACGCCATAAAGAGCCCCTTCAATTATAAAAGGCAGCTGAATATACCACTTCCCCGCTCCCACTAAATTCATGATTTTTACCTCCTGCTTATAATTATACATCGTAAGCCTGATCGCGTTAAAAACCACGAAAAGCGAGATAATCACAAAAACCAAAATAATTATTGCTCCGTCTTTCTGGGCAGTCTTGGTAATCAACGATAACTTATTAATTTGTATTTCATTCTCGTCAAAGCTGACTTTCTTGATCGTGTCTTTGAAACGCGGATCGGTAAGAAATTCATTGATTTTTCCATATTGATCGATATTTTTTGCCTTAACGCTTAAGCTGGCAAAAAGCGGATTTTCGTCCAGTTCTCCGATGCCTTGGCTGATAACCGAATTATCCGAATACTGCGCCTTGAAATTATTCCAGGCTTCGTCTTTTGATGTATAAAAAACCTCCCTTACTTCCGGCAAAGCGGCTACCTCGTCTTTAACTTTTAAAATATCCGCCTCCGGAGCTTCGGAAATAAAATAAACGCTGATATCGATCTTGGTCTTGAAATTTTCAACCAAACTGTTCCCTAAAAATGACAGAATAACCAAAATACTGATCGACAAAAGAGTGACGGTCATAATGCCGGTCGTGGCAATATTTATCGAGCCATTGCGCCAAAAATTAACGATAGCGGTTTTAAAAACTCTTTTTAATTTTGTAAAAAACATAGAGTTTAATTTTTTAATTTCTAATTTTAAGTTATCTAATTTCTAAATTGAAAATTTGGTCATTGAACATTCATTGAAAATTGAGAATTGTAAATTGAACATTGTTTACTATATTATATATTTTCCATTCGTCGCCTGGTCTTGCACAATTCTTCCTTTATCCAGAGTGACTACCCGCTTATTCAGAGAGTTCACTATCTCCCGATTATGAGTGGCGAGAATAACCGTCGTTCCCAGCTCATTGATCTTGACCAGAAGCTTGACGATCTCCCATCCGTTCAAGACGTCGAGATTTCCCGTCGGTTCGTCCGCGATCAAAATGATCGGATGATGCACGATCGCGCGCGCGATCGCCACCCTTTGCTGCTCGCCGCCTGACAATTGATGAGGAAAACAGCTGTCTTTTTCTTTTATGCCGACAATATCGAGAGCGGTTGAAACGCTTTTATTTATTTCTATTTCCGTTTTGCCGAGAACCTCCAGCACAAAAGCCACGTTTTCAAACACAGTTTTTGTGTTTATTAATTTAAAATCCTGGAAAACCATCCCGATATTGCGCCTCAATGTCGGTAAGGACGATCTCTTGATCTTGCTTAGCATCAGCTTGTCGAAAAATATTTCTCCCTTTGTCGGCTTCTCTTCCATAATCATCAATTTGAGAAGCGTAGTTTTTCCCGCTCCCGATTGACCGACAATTGAAACAAACTCCCCGCGATCAATCGTCAGGTTGATGTCTTCGAGAGACATGACATCATTCATGTAATTTTTCGTAACCGCCTGAAAAATAATCATATATGTTTATTACTGATCGGACTTATTTTTTACTGCTATAACGCAAATACGCTTCGATAAAATCAATTATATCTCCGTCTAATACTTTTATCGTATCGGATGTTTCGTGCCCCGTGCGATGATCTTTGACCATTTTATAAGGATGCAAGACGTAGCTTCGGATCTGATTTCCCCACTCGGCGGACTTGAACTCTCCGCGAATTTTTTTCTTTTCCGCCTGACGAGCTTCCAGATATTTTTGATGCAGTTTGGCACGCAAGATCTTCATCGCCACTTCCCTGTTTTGCGCCTGGCTTCTTTCACTCTGCGACGCCACCACCAGACCAGAAGGAATATGCGTAAGCCGGATTGCCGATTCGGTCTTGTTCACATACTGTCCGCCCGGACCGGAAGATTTAAAAGTATCTATTTTGAGATCTTTGGGGTCGATCTTTATTTCCGCGATCTCTCCGATCTCCGGCAAAACCTCAACCAGGGCAAACGATGTGTGCCGCATCGCATCCGCGTTAAAAGGAGAAATCCTGACCAAGCGATGCACTCCGGCTTCCGAACGCAAATATCCATAAGCGTAAGGCCCACTAACATCAATTACCGCGCTTTTGACCCCCGCCTCTTTTCCCCTGCTCTCGTCAATAACTTTCGCTGAAAATCCCATTTTTTCAAAAAACCGCAAATACATTCGAAGAAGCATTTCGGCCCAATCCTGCGCGTCTGATCCTCCGGCTCCGGCATGGATCGCCATGATCGCCGAGGATGAATCATATTTTTCCTTGAACAATGTCTTAAATTCAAAAGCCTGAAATTCTTTTTGAACGCTCGCGAAACGTTTTTTAATATCTTTTTCCAGATCTTTATCCGGCGTTTCTTTGACCAAAGCGATTAATTCCTCAAGTTCCTCGAGCTCGGTTTTTAAATTTTCAAAACCGCTTACTTCTTTTTTCGAAAATTCGATTTTTTTCAATGTTTCTTTCGCTTTCGCCTGGTCTTGCCAAAAACCCTGATCCTCCGTATCCAGCCCTAATCCGACGATCTCCGCTTTTAGTTTAGGAAGATTAAGAATAATCGCCAAATCGCCAAGTCTTTTTTGAAATGCCTTGATCTGAGATAAAATTTCTTCCATATGGATGCTTCCTCTTTATGATTATACCACAAAAAAACAAATTAAGAAAATACGCTGTTTTAAAATTTATTTTTTAAGAAATCGCGTTATTCTCTCTCGCCTCTTTTCTCACGATCCTCCAATGATAAAGATAAAGCGGCAAACCGATCAAGATCATCGCGAATGAATTTGACGCGGTGCTCTGGCGGCTGCTCGCGAGATAGTCAATATTTTTTTGGTTTTCGTTCCAATATTTAAATTCAGTAATCCAATTATTGAGGGCAATTTTCTGCTCCGGAGTTATCGTTTCCGAATATTTCACTTCGTCTGTTTTTTGATTGATCGTGATCGGCGGATAGGGCGGCATATTTCTATAGTCTTGCGGTTGATCCGCTTTTTTAAAAACGTACATTTTAAGGCCTAGATCCAAGAGCCGCACCGCTCCAAAGGTCACTAGCACTAATCCAACTAAAGCGAATGCGTAAAGATAAAGGATTCTCACGCTTGGTTTTTCCATAGTTTTGGTTTTACAGTTAACAATTAAAAATTAATTTTACCAGAGGCGAAGGCGAGAGTCGAACTCGCGACCTCTGCTTGGAGTTTATACCCCGAGGGGTAAAAGCATTGCCCTTTATAATTAAACCGAGCCCTCTGTCAGAATCGAACTGACGTCCATGGTTTACGATACCATTGCTTTACCACTAAGCTAAGAGGGCATTGATTCATTCTATTTTTATATCATATCTTATATTCCCTGCCAAATCAAGACTTTAAAAAATAGCGACCTGCCACCCTTGACATTTTTAAAAATAGCGGTATAATAATTTCGTTGTTCCTTTAAAACAGCTTTTTTATTTTCTTCTAATGAAAAACGGAGGGGTTGGAAGCGAATAAATTGAGCTAAAAAGAACAATAAAATTAAAGGAGAGGATTAAAATTAAGAAAAAGGAAGCAAATATTGTTTTTGGATGCGCCGATGACCGCCTGAAAGGGATAAACACCATATCAATAGTAGATACTTTTTTTACAACAAAAAGGCCAACTGTTGTAATCTACTGGCCAGGAGCGCACTGTGACTTAATTAATGCACCTCCGGAAGTAGCAGAATTTATGCTAAATAGATTATTAATATTCTTTGAAGAAATGACAATCGTTGAAGCAATTGAATGGCAGCACGAATGGTGTTTAATATATGAAAAGCTTCTGGGTCATGTGTCTCCCAAAAAAATGTATAGAAAACAAGTCGAGGATGCGAAAGGGGTAACAAAAAGAATAAACGAAACCAGCCCTGACACTATAAATACAGTGTTGTATGGGCAAAGTAATGGTCCAAATAATAAGAAGAAAAAATTCGAGTTTCATAAAGTAAAATAAACTAGAAAAAACATTCTTCTTATTTTTTTTGACATTTTTCCAAAAATTTACTATACTTATTTATATTTAACTTTAATTTACTCAAATGTCTCACACTTGTAAAAACTTATTGATCCGCTGCATGGATTTCCGCTTAAATAACGCGATAGATGAATGGGTTGACAAATCCGGCCTTTTTGAAGGCGGACATGATGTAATTTCTTTGGCCGGAGCAAGCAAAGTACTGGCTGACGGTAGCGAAGAATTAAAAAATAATCTTCTTAGTAATGTCGCGGTTTCCACCGAACTTCACCAGGCGGAAAAAGTTATAATTTGCCATCATAGCGATTGCGGCGCTTACGCCCAAAGCTACCATTTCAACTCTCCCGCCGAAGAAAAAGAAAAACAAATCGAGGATATGGAAGAATCACGCAACGCGATCTTGAAAAAATATCCAAATATTAAAATTACATTAGTTTGGGCTGACCTCAAAGACAGTCGTGGCGTAAAGATTGATTTTGAAATATTTGAAGAGTAATTTTTACACAATAAAAAAACAACCGAAATTTACGGTTGTTTTTTGTTTTCGCTGTTTAAAAGTTTAAATCTCGCTTACCGGATGCTTGCTTTCGTTTTTCTTGAATTTCACCGACCAAACCGGTTCGTAAAAATTGCCATATTCATCCTTCACTTCCACTGTATCCCCTTTCATCAAAGACGAAATTGCGATGTCGCCGATCATTTCTTTTTGGCCTTTAAGCTCAAGATCCAAATCCTCGATCTTTTGATACATATCGCCAAGTTCTTTCTTGATAATCGTTTCGGCTTGTTTCTTTTTCTCCCTCAAAGATTTCATTTCCTCTGAAATTTTTCGGTGATTATCCGAATTTTCCAAAGCGTCTCTGTAGGCGCCCTTGGCATTCTTCTGCTCTTTTTTTATCTGGCTGATGCGATTAAATGCTTCTTGTATGCTTGGCAACCCATTAGAAATTCCCATGTTAATTGCTTTATTAAAATATTAAATCGCGCTAAAAATAAATTGCATATTTCTAACGGGTTAAATATTTGAAAATAGTTAATATTAAAACATTTTACTATAATAGCACAAATTCGGGAAAATTAAAAGCGCCGGCGCGACGCCGGCGCTCGTGATCCATTCGTTTTTTTTTATTCAGTCGTTTTTCCGTCAAATTCCGGACCATCGGCTTCCGCTTTGGTCGCGCGGACAATTCCATCTTTGTGGTGCGCCGGCGAATAAATAGTATAAAGCTTCAGATCTTCCACGCCGGAAATATTGATCACATTATGATTTGCTCCGGCCGGCACCACGATCACCGTGCCGTCGCGAACATCATATTCGTTTCCATCAATGATCACCTTGCCTTGTCCTTTTTCAAAACGAAAGAACTGATCGTTGTCCGGATGCGCTTCCATGCCGATTTCTTCCTGCGGTTTCAAAGACATCAGCACCAACTGGCTGTGCTTTCCGGTATATAGCACCTTGCGAAAATTATTGTTTTCCAAGGTGGCTTTTTCGATATTCGCTCTAAATCCTTTCATATTTTTAATTATTTAAAAAATTAAAATTATTTAACGAAATGATTTCCCGCTTCTTTCCTGTATTCCCAATACGAATACAGAAACAAGTAAACACTGGAAAAAATTATCGGAATGATCAATAAGAATATCGCGTATTTTCCAAATAAAATCGCAAACAATGCCACTACTCCCGCCGCTTTATAAAGTTTCGCTCCGAGCTTATGCGTTTTATCCCATACCCTGTCGCTCGACAGCGTCCAGGGCGTCCTGATGCCGATAAACCAGTTCCTCTTGGCCTTCTCCATCATAACTCCAAGATAATAAAACAGCAAGCCCATAGCCGGCAAAAGCGCCGTAGTCATATTAAATCTAATTCCCAAATTCCATGCGAGAGTTAAGGCGTGAACATAAAACAAAAATACCAGCAAAAAAACAACAAACCCGTCGTAATATTTCCGGAATTTCTCAATATTGGATTTCAAAGGATCTATTTTTGGGATCAAAAGAAAAAGTCCGAGCAAAAAAAGCAAAAGATAAGGCACGAAAAATAAACCAAAAATTTTCGGCATATAGCCATTGACTTCGCCGGCCGCGTTCCAGTGCGTAGCCATTTTTTCCGGCATCGCCTGATAAAGCGCGATTCCCACGACAAAAGAAAGCAAAATTATTCCCCACATGATTGATTGTGTTTTTTTCATAATTTATCTATTTAAATAAGCAGACACCGACCGCTCGTTTATATTTTAATATGTAAATCCATATTTCTTTTTTTCCGCTTCGTTCGCCATAAGAACTCCAACGCAACTTTTAACGGTTAAACGATCTATTGGCTCCATATATTGAAGTTCTTCTTTGATATACGCACTTACTTCCGCTTGTTCCATATCTTTTATTTCATTGAAAAAACCTTCCCATATAAAAACATTTCCCTTTTTGTATTTTTCTTCAATTACGGCCATTTGTTCTTCTGTTTTTCTAGTCATCTCCAAATAATTATTCTTATGGTATTCTTCGTTTGTAAAAAATTTTTCACTTTCATTTGTCTCCATGTTTTTTAAAATTAATCATTGCTAAATTTCCACCGCCAAATATTTCCCAAAGCAAAACTAAATATCCGCGCCATATGAATTTTTTAACGATAAGTTAAATTAGAAACTTTTGGCAAAAAATCACCGCCGAATTTTGTGTCTGTCGGCAAACAAGCAAACGCTTGAATTATCTTGACTTATATAAAAATACAATGCGCTAACTGAAAATTTATGCTATGGCAAGAAAATTCAGTTATGGTTATTAAAGCTTGAAATGTTGACGGATTGCTCCATCCCCTTCTATTTCCGAAGCTATAATTAATTTCATTTCTTCAAAATTAAACCCAAAAAAATCTCTTAAAATCCCCGCTTCTTTCTCAAAATTATACGGACAAACCCAAACGCTTTTTTGAAGCTGATACAATCCAAGCTCCTTTATCTTGCCTCTCAGCGCTTCTCTTTTTATTTTTTGCTTATCTTTTACGTCAAAGATCATAATTCTCCACTTGCCATCCCATTTTTCCGGTTTTGTTATCTTGAGATCGTCAATCCAGTATTTTTTAACCTTCTTTTTTCCTTCCTCGGTCAGAGACACATATAACTGATTACCTTTGTATTCCATATTGATCAGGCCGGAACTTTTAAGATAGTTAAAAGAATTTAAAAACTTTTTCTTATTCTTGTATTTTTTCCACTCAAAGGAAGCCCGTTTCAGTATCTTGGGCAATATTTTTTGAACAAAATTCGGCGAAGTGGCAGCTATCGCAACCGCGCCGCCTAATAATATGCCTTTTAAAATTATCTTGGAAGCTTTTATAGCTTTTTCTTTCATTTTATTTAATTCTTTGCTTAATTCTGTTTTTGTGAAAATTATACCACCGTATCGCTATGTCTTTTCCTTACGACATCTTTTTTATATTATAACTGAATTTTTATGCTATAGCAAGAAAAATCAGTAGTAATAATAATGATTTTTTAAAAAAACCCGGCCGCGATGGAAAGATACCAACTGAAAAATTATGCTATAGCAATATAAGTCAGTCGATGGATAAAAATATTAACTCAGTTTAAATAATTAAAAAAATCTTGAATTAATTATTTGGTGAGGGATAAATTTTCGCTGTGCGCTTCCGAAGCTTTCTTGACCTTCCGTAGCTTTACTGCGTCCTTCTGAAGCCTTTGGCGAAAGAGGAGCGTAGGAGGTAAGCGAAGGAGTGCCATCGCCAAATATTTCCCAAAGCAAAACTAAATATCCGCGCCATATGAATTTTTTAACGATAAATTAAAATTGATCCTAATTTTTATTATATATTTTCCACCATTCACGCGAACTAAAGATGCGTGTGATAATTATCTTTTCGACTCTTTATATTCCCGCATCAATTTTATAATTTTACCTTGTAATTCTTTATTCAGTTTTTGATTTATGTTTTGCTTTAATAATATCAATAATTCTTCTGGTCTCAAGACATAAACATCTCCTATTTTTTCACCTGTTTCCAAATTAGATCCAAGACCTGAGAATACTAAAACCGGATGAACATATTGAAATTCATTAATTTTTTCCTTGATAATATTACGAATAAATACAGAATTTCGTTTAACCTGCTTTAAATAATCCTTGTCAAAAAGTTTAAAGTTACAAAGCAAACTATCTTTTTTAACATCATAAGTTATTTTCCCTGTAGTATTTTTTACTTCAATACAAAAAACTCCATTATCGTTCACAATTAAAAAATCGGCATTGCCATACTCTAATTTTATATCATCAATGTATTCAAAACCACAAAAACTCTTGTTCTGATCTAAAAATTCCTTAAAATATTTTTCTCCCTGAAAACCTTTACTATAATCCCTAGATTTTTTTACAAATTTATCTCTTTGTAAAACTAAAAGCATAGATACTATTCCCAAGAAAATTCCAGCTATAAAGAAACCATACAAACTATCTAAAGAATTATTTTTTCCAATAAAATAACCAACTAAAAAAGAAACGAGAACAATAAGTATCAATATTTTTTCCGCCTTTTTGTCAAATTTTTCAGCCTGCTTTTTAAGAAATTGCATGTCTATAATAAAAATTAATTATTATTAAATTTTCACAACAAGATTTCGTGTGCTGTTTCTACTTGATATTAAATAAAGTACTTGACGCCTTTGCCTTTTAATAATTAGAAATATAATTTTCGATCATTTCTTTAAGCTTATTACCCTTAAAGAAATCGCCATGAAAATATTTCGCATTTTCTTTTTTTTCTTCCTCGATGAATTCTTTAATTTTTTTAACAACAATAAAATAATTGTTAAAAATTTTATTTCTATTTTTGTAATCAATGGATAATCCATTTTTTTCTGATATTTTTTTCAAAAAATATAGAATATAATAAGAGCCATATAAAACATAAGACTCTTTTTCTATTTTTTGTTCACTTTTCATTTTGGATATTTTAACCCTTTTTTTATTTTTCTCGCCTTCGATTTTATCAAAAAGCAGAAAAGGTAAGAGAATCTTTTCTGCAGTTAAATCATCAGTAAACACTTCTTCGTATTTATCGCTAAATATTAATTGTTTTTTATTTTTGGCTTCTGCTGGCATTTCACTATAAAATGCCATTAAAACCTGTCCTATTTTTTCAGAATCCAAACGTTTATTTTTGGATTTATCTTTATAATAATTTTTCTTTCTTTCATAAAAATAACCTTTTTGCAAAAGTTCGCTTTCTAATTTTTTCTGCATATAATCGTTCGATCTTATATCTCTACTCTTAACTGGATTTTGACTATTTGTGTACTCTGCTATTTGTTGTGATAGTTCTAAATTTTTTGTTTCATAAATTCTTAATAAAAGAGTAATGCTTTTCATTGCTTCTTTATCCTCTTTGTATGCATCATACAAAGAATGAATTGTCTGTCCTCCATTAACTATTTGAATATTTGTTAGTTCTATCAAAGGTGCTCTCTGGGAAGGCGTATATGTAAAACTATCGCAGGTCAGAGTAATACCATTATTAAAATAAAAGAATTTATAATTATTTGCTTTATCTAAAGCGGTATCTTTTATACTTCTATTTATTCTAGTCCTTGCCTGTAAATAAATTCTTACATTATCGTTTAAAATATCCTCCTTTATTTTACCACTTGTTTCGTCCTTAACCAAACTTAATAATTCATCAGCATCAACATTTGCTATTAACGCTCTTACGGTTCCATCAATCCTAGAAAAATAATTTGTATCTATTGCTTTTATTTTTCCATCTATCTGCTTTTTCCCTTTATTAAGAATTAGGGCAACAAAATTATTTATATTATAATATTCTATTTGGAAATTTTGATAAGAATTAATTTGTTGTTCAAAACGATCTTGTTGTGCTTTTATTAAATTATTCTCTAAGTTTGAACACAAGCAAATCACGAATTTGGGATTTTCATTTTCAAATATATTCCATATGTGCTTAATTTTTTGATATAATATAGGGTTAACGTATTTCTCTAAATTTTTTTCTTTATGTAAAATATCTTTAATTGTATTGAAAATTTTATCTATCTCGACTGCTGGAAAATTACAGTTAATACCTCCATACTTTGTTTTATATTTAAACTGAAAGAAATAAATTTTTGCAGGAGATAAATGTTCATCTATATAGACTGCATCAATTCCACCATCATTTCCACCATCGGTTATAGAATCTTTCATTTCATCTTCTTGCAAGCTTAAAATTGCATCCAAGGCAAATAAAGGAAAGGCCGTAGCTAGATTTTGTAATTTATAATCTTTTTTATACTTCTCAATGTAGGTGTTTAAAAGTGAAAAATCCTGTAATGTTGCCATAAATTATTTAATTAATTTTAACAATTTTAAAAAACATGATCTTCCAATCTTCTTTTTTTAATCTTACTAAAACCTTTTTCCGCAATAGTCTACTCTAAGCTTTATTTATCCTTAATTCTAAACTTACCAGATTTTACTAACCTGATACTATTGTAATTTTTTGGATCTTCAAACTCAAACTGCCATATAGAATAAACATCTTCGTTGTGATTTTTATCGAAGAAAAGTGTAATAACTTTTTTCTTTGTTTTTTCCTGCCATTGCCTAAACGGATAATAAAGTTGGCGAATAATAACATTTATCGCACTAAAATTTTTTGCCTCAATCAACACGACTTGATTTTTTCCCTCATAACCAGCGTCAACTTCTGTTTGCACGCTTGATACTTTAATCTGTTGTTTTCCGACAAAAAAATCAAAATCTGGAGTATATTTTCTACCCCTTATAGTTAATACCAGCGACGGATCGTTTGTAAATGTTCGTATTAAACTAGCGGCGTAAGCATAATCAAGGTGCTGCATTTCTGAATTACCAACCTTTGTTGTGTCAGGTATAAAGTCGAGTTTTGAAGGATAAATCGATACTTCTTTTTTAATATCCGGAATATCAATATATCCCTCACCCCTAATAATATTATAGTAACCATTTTTTACGGGAAGCAAAAAAAGATTATGTTTCTGAAAAATGTCTGGTCTGTCTTCTCTACTATCTTGCTTGCATAAAATACGAATCTCTTTTTCACTAGTTTCCTTAAATCTTTGGCAAGCTTTTTTAATTTGCATTGCTGAAAGTGAAAATGGCGATTCATTAAAATCATGATCTAGAATTTTATAATCATCAAATATTTTTTTCCAAGATCTACCGTTTGCCATATTTTTAATTTAATTATTATTTTCTATTATTAAAACTTCTTTATCGTCAATTTTATAATCATAACCCAACAATATCTTTTGTTCGTTATTCAGTACAGTAGTATCTAATAAAATATCATTTGAATAAAAATTCTTTTCAATAATTTTACCACCATCCTCTATGTAGTTTAATGCAATTTCTTTATCATATGTCCAACTCACAATATACGATGTATCTTTATTGTACTTATTTATTCCTCTAAAAAGTTTTATTTTTTCCTTTCTTTTAAATTGGAATAAAAATGTAATAACTTTTTTATTTGGAAAATTCCAAGGAGGTTCATAGGCAGACTGATGAAAGTATTTATAAGTCCATCCTGATACATAACCTGGTATTTTTATAGAATGTGTATTTTTCATTTTGGCTTTTTATTTTTCAAATTTTTATCTAACTCCTCGAATCGTTTTATTGATACATCTAAAAACTTTTTATCAAGATCTATACCAATAAATTTTCTGCCGAACAAATATGCCGCAATCCCCGTTGTTGAACTTCCAGTAAAAGGATCGAGAATAAGATCGCCTTTGTTTGTGCTTGCTAGCACAATTCTTTTTAATAAATCTTCGGGTTTTTGCGTTGGATGCTTACCAAACTTCTTTTCGATTGGTTTAGGCGTTCCCATGGACCAAACTGAACGCATTTGAAGTCCCGGCTTCTTTAGCGCATCTTCCGGCCAAGTACCATTTTTCATTAAATCATAATTAAAAATATGCTTTGCTTTTTTATCTTTTCTAGCCCAAATAAGTGTTTCGTGACTAGCAGTAAAAAAACGGCAACTAAGATTCGGCGATGCATTCGGTTTAAACCACGCAATATCATTAAGAACATGGAATCCCGCGACTTGAAGCGCAAATCCGCATTGATAAATCGAGTGATAAGTTCCACTAATCCAAAGCGTGCCTTGCGGCTTTAATACACGTCTGACAGCTTGTATCCATTCGAGGTGAAATTCAAAATCTTTCTTCAGTCCATTACTTTTATCCCATTCGCCTTTATTTACACTAACGCGCCGCCCGGCGTGAACAGTGAAACCACCGTTAGAAAGAAGATAAGGCGGATCAGCGAAAACCATATCAACTGAATTTTCAGGAAGCGCAACGAGAATATTCAAACAATTTGCTTGATAAAGCTTAAACCCTGGTTTTTCGTAATAAACAGGTTCCTCTTTTTTTTCCTTTTTCACCCGTTCCTCAATAGTTCTAATAGTACTAATCACCTTACCCTGAATAAGTACGTTCTTTACAAAAAAGGGATTTAGCTTAGGGTTAGCAGGTTGCAATCTAACTCTGTTTTTTTCTTTATAAATTTTTTTGAGAGTAACCTCATTGCCATTTATCAATGCAACTGCTGTTTCTCCATTCTCAACTGTATTTTGTTTTCTAATAATCACAGTGTCGCCATCAAAAATACCCTCGTCAATCATGCTATCCCCTTTAACACTTAAAGCGAAATGCTTGCCAGACGAAGAAAGTAAATTTTTAGGCACAGCTATTGTTTCATATTCTTCAACCGCTTCAATAGGCTGGCCGGCGGCGATGTATCCCTTTAACGGAATACTAACTAAACTTTCATGTGAATTAACTTCTACGGCGCGAGCGGTATTTTTCTCTTGTTTAATATATCCCTTTTTTTGAAGAATTTTTATATAATGATTCACCGTGGAAACGGAAGAAAGCTTAAACCGTTTTCTTATTTCATTATACGAAGGGCTAAAACCATTTTTTTGAAAATATTCCTGAATATAATCAAGAACATTTTTTTGTTTTTTCGTGAGCATAATATTACTAAAAATTTATTTTCTAATTTATACTAATATTATACTAGAACAAAAGTAGAAAGTCCACATTAAGTTATCCACATTTATAAACTAATAAAAACTACGCTATTTTTATAATTATCCTCCTGTTTTTTACCCCCAATTCCCCCGCCCGCTTGATTTGGGCTTCGGATCAATATATTCCGCTCTTGTTTCCAATTCGTTCATAAAATTACATAATAAATGAATCTAAATATTTTCTATATGTATATTTCCGATCATACACGCCTTTTTTATCCATAGTTTCCAATATATCCAGTTCAACAAAACGATCGATCAATTTTTGAGCTCCTGCACGAGTAAATCCCGTCCATCCCATTATAATTCTTGTGTTAATAATGGGATTCGCGAAAAGATTGGATAAAACCCTTACCCCGCTTTCCGATTCTCGCCTTGCCAAACTTTGAATTTTTGTCATATCATCATCGCGCAATTGCCTAATTTTTTTTGATACGTCAATGGATTCAGTTGCTATTTCTATAACTCCATCGAGAAAAAAGTTTAACCATTCGTCAACTTCACCATTGTGATATCCGTTTAATTTGGAGTAGTAAATTTTTTGGTGTTTTTTAAAATAAGATGATAAAAACAGCACTGGTCGCTCCAACAATTCGCGTTGATACATCAAAAGTGTAATTAAAAGTCTGCCGGTTCTACCATTACCGTCCAAAAATGGATGAATAGTTTCAAATTGCGCGTGGACTAAAGCAATCTGTATAAGCGGAAGTGTTGATTCCTTATCATGCAAGAATTTTTCAAAATCATTCAATGCGATACTCATTTCATTTATAGACGGCGGCACAAAAGAAGCATTGGCCGGCGTAGTCCCCCCTATCCAATTTTGCGAATGACGAAATTCACCCGGGTCGGAAAAATGAGTCGAACGCGCTCCAGTCATCAGTTTAGAATGCAATTCGCGGATAAACCGCAAAGACAAGGAAAATTCTTTGATTCTTTTTATTCCATAGTTAACAGCCGTAATATAAAACAAAATATCCTGAGCATCGCTTTGTTTTACGTCAATTTTGGCATCCATTTCTATCGCGTCAATCATTGTAGCTTTTGTTCCTTCGATTTGTGCCGAAGAAGTCGCATCTTTAGCAACATACATTTTTAAAAAGAATTCAATATCGGGCAACGTATGCGTTATACCATCCAACTTACCAATTAAACGATCCGCTTCGGCACACTTAATAAGAAGTTTTTGAGGCAAATTAAATATGCCTTTTGGAGGAAAAGCGGCTGGAATATAGGCCGTAAAGCCCTCTTTTTGCCTTATTTTTTTACATATTTCGACATTCATAAAGATAGTTTACTTTCATTATTAAATATATACCATAATAACACTTAGTATATATCTTGTCAGATACATATACTAACTTGTATTAATTCTCTTGTCAACCTCTTGTCAACCAATTTCCCCGCCCGCTTGATTGTTTAGGCTTATTACTCTAATCTTACCCCAAATCCAGTATATACTCCTTCGCCTCGCACTATCGAGGCTTCGGAAGTATTATACGAATTATATATGTATTTGAGTATAAAATCAATAAAAAAACGGCTATCTACTTTTTTATTCGATTAGCCGCTAAATTTCTTTTTTTTAACACTTAGCTTGTTCTTGCGCGTGTCCTAACTTCCCATTCTGCGAGACCATCGGGATTATCGGGAGATGACGCGGTAATGCGCAGTACCATCTCTTGGGGTGGCTCATTGCCAACCGCTTCAATGGGAAAAATTACCAATGTCACTCCGGCGCGAGTCAATAAGGGAAATGATCTTTCGACCAGATCCGGCGGAGTGTTGTAGCTTTTCATTGCATTCCTATAACCTTCTTCTGAATATTCATATATTCTTTCCTTTCCCGCCAAAGGCAGAAGAATGTCAGAATTCATGCCAGCTGGTACAAAAATACCCGCTACCCTGATCTTATCGCCTAACATCCACAGAGTGGATAATTTATGCGGTATCCTTACAACGACTAGCCTTGGTGGATACGTGGTTGTTGTAAATGTTTGGTGCTTGTTTGAATATATTTCGAAAAAGCTATCGCCGGGAAAAACTAAATTATATTTTTCGTCGCGCTCGAAAGTATCTAAACGTCGCTGAATTTCCGGAATATTACGGGTCATCAAGCGATATTCTGGCAAGGATAATTGCAGCCAAACCGTGTATTCCTTATCTTTAGGCAATTCCACATTTAAGGGCGTAACCCCGAGACGTTGAGCGTCTTCGACTTTTCCAGTGTTTTCAAGCCAAACGCTTGCGCCGGAAGGCAAAGAATCAACGGTTACCAAAGTGGTATTCTTAACGCCGTATTTTAGTTCACTTGTATCTTTTCCAACACATCCACTCATTATAACTATGCCTATAATAAGCATAATTATCATAATATTTCCAATACTTTTTCTCATATTTTCCTCCTCGCGCCTTTTTTGTCTAAGGTGCAAATTTAAGCTAAGAGTAGCAGAAACGCACCGTAATGTCAATCTACGTCACCCAATAAAAAAACGGAAATGAAATTAATCTTTTTCCGCGGAAAACAGTGTTAATCTTATTTATTTTAAAAAAAGACGGTTAAAAGAGTTTTGTCCTTTACCGCCTTAATATATTTTATAGTTTTTAATTATTTTTCTTTCTTCCAAAGATACAGGCGAAAGCTATTGCCAGAATTGCACCTGCCAAGAAAAACCCTGGCGTTTGCTGGGGAGTATTGACTGGTTCAACAGGCAAAGGCTTCGTTGTTTCTTTAGGAACGTTGGCATTCTGCATTGATTTAATTTTTTCTATCTCTTCCGGAGTTACAGGAACGATCTTCAATTCGAATATCTCCGCCAAAACGAAATTTCCGAATCCTGGTACATATGCTTTATAAATTCCTTCTTCAACTTTTTCGTAATTTATGTCTTTCCATATACCATTTTTGAAAAACATCAGCTTGATGTTCCCGATATCGCTATCAGACAGATCTTTCGGCATTCCAAACAAGATAAAACCGTCTTTGATCTTGCTTGAACTACTATAATTGCTTGTACCAACCCAAAGGTTGAAATAAACAACTTTTGTGCTACTGGGAGCGTCGACCGAGACACATGCTGACCTTCCTCGGAGATCCTCGCTTTTGGCAGTTACTAACCCTTCGGAATAGGTCGGTGTAAACCCTGCTTCTTTCACTATTTCCAAATCCTTAAACTTATAGACAGCAGGATTTGACTTGACAGAAACAAACACTTCGTTATTGAAGCTCTTTTTTATATTTGCAAATTTTTCGCAAGACGTAACTCCGCTTCCACCGCCTCCGCTACTGCCAGTAGAAGAATCGCTGCCTCCTCCTTTATACGGCGTGGGTGTCGGGACTGCAACTGTCACTGTGGCTGTATCGCTATCTGATACCGAAGATCCGCTATGGTTTCCTGTGGCCGTCACTATATTTGTCGTTGTTTCGTTTATTCTTTTTTCGCAAGCATAATTCCACGTTTCCGTAGTTTCAAGCTGTGAATTGGAATTTACGTCGCCATCGGCATAAACAACCGGCGCGCACTTATCGTCAATAAGCGTTATATTTGACAGGGTCAAATCTCCCGTATTCACTACTTTATAAGAGTAGCTGGCATTTCCTCCTCCAACAGGAAGAGTTGCCGAACTGGCGCTTTTAGCGACAAATATCCTCGGGGTTAAGACGATCTCGGATCCTTGGGGAACAAACTTAAATTTTCTGATGATCACCTCGACTTCTTTGCCGTCAGACGGTGGCTTGCCCAAAACATTGGACGGATCAAACAGCCATAAGTTTATGCGCGCATTTTCTCCACCCGGAGGCGGAATATCGCTGCCCATATAATCCCAGGAGTTGATCAGATCGGAAGAATTTTGAGAAGAAACATTTAGTCCTCTTAAACTCTTGAAGCTGATCTTCGAATCGCTCCAATTAAAGGAGTGCACCGAATAATTTCCGGCAAAGTCCGCATTGAACCTGTGCATATTGCTAGCTCTATTCCAAGGTTGTACCACAAATTGGGAATTATCATTGGCATCCTGTCCCCACCTTGAGATTTCGATATCTATCTCACGATGATTAAACGATGGAGCAAAAGTATCCCAAGTAAACATTCCTAACACGACATTCTTGTCAATCTGGTCGGCCCTGCTGGCAAGATAGAAAATGTACTCGCCATATCCGAGAGAATCTTTCGATATCACTTCGGAACTATACCAGGTGTTTCCTACTTTGATTATTTTCAAGTGCAACTGGCCTTGTTCGTCAACTCGAACACTGTCAGTGCCGTCAGAGAAATAATTCAATCCCGGACCCTCTGGAATAGCGCTGTATTTCACTATCCAATCACGTCCGGAAAAGTTTATTATCCTCTCCTGTCTCTTAGGAGCTTCAATTTTGGCAACTGCTTTTGCTTCCAGTTCATCTGAAAATATTTGCTGCCCGCTCATTGTTGGAGGAGTATATCCATTCGGAATCAAATATGCCTTAACTCTCGTCGCATACTGATCGGAACCACCGGTTGTTATAAAGGTTTCCCAAACACCATTATTTTGAATCGATGTCAGTGGCGAACTAAAACTGGGTTTTGTCCACCATCCGCTTACATAAATGTAAACAGCAACTTTATAATCCGCCGGATTTACATTGGAAACTTTTCCTTGTAAGTTACCTAAGTTACCAATGCTACCAAATGGCGGCATATATGTTATTTCTATTTTTGCCGCGGGCGTGGGTGTTGGCGTGGGTGTTGGCGTGGGTGTAACAGTTCTGTCATACTCGACAACGGCAACTGCATTTGCGCTTAATTCGGCAGGAAATACTCCTCCTCCACTCATGCCGGGTGGATTATATCCATTCGGAATCAAATATGCCTTAACTCTCGTCGCAGTTTGATCGGAACCACCGGTTGTTATATCGCAAGACCACGTTCCATCACTGCCAATAGATGTTATTGGCGATGCAAAATATGGTTTTGTCCACCATCCGTATACATAGATGTAGACCGCGACTTTATAATCCGCCGGGGTAACATTTGTCACTTTCCCTTGCAAATTATCATAACTCCCAACTGGCGGAACATAAGTGAATTCGATTGTCGGGATTGGTGCCGCAATTGCGCCTGGAATGCCTGCCATCACGGCTGCCAGCAAAATAAAGATTGCCATCATTGACGGTATCTTTCTTTGCATTTCTTTTACTTTTCTGTTCTTTTTGTTCATTTTTGATCCATCCTATCCTCTGCATAATTATTAAGCATAGCAGAGAATAAATTAACCGCAAAAAGTGGCCAATTTATTCCCCACTATACAACAATATTGTAAAAGAGCAGTTTTGTCCACTTATTATGCTTCAAAAGCAAAAAAGTGGGTAAAAAAGCCTTAAGTCTGCTATCAGTTATCTTAAAGCTTGTGTCTTATTATTGTTCAATTTAATAAATTTGTCAAGTTTTAAAAGTACAAATTTAAAGCTTGGAAAACCTTGAGTTTTGTGCTATTCTATAAACAGAAACCAATATTTTAAAAGCTAAATAAAAAATATGGCTTATGAAGCAAAAGATTTCTCCAGCCTGCTTGGCGTCAAAGGTTTAAGCGAAAATTTGCTTAAAGCGCATTTTACGCTTTATCAGGGCTACGTGGCAAATACGAATAAGCTTCTTGATCTTCTAGATACTAAAGAAGCGGGAACTCCCGAATATTCAGAGCTTCAAAGGCGCTTTGGATGGGAATGGAATGGTATGCGCTTACACGAGCTTTATTTCGAGAACCTATCCAATGAAAGTAATGAGCTCCCCGGCGGAAAATTGCGGGCGAAAATGGAAAAAATATACGGCAGTCTTGAACAATGGGAAAAGAATTTTGCCGGAGTTGGCATGATGCGCGGGATTGGCTGGACAATTCTTTTTTATGACGAACTTTCTGGAGAATTATTTAACGTCTGGATAAACGAGCATGATGCCGGGCATCTCGCCGGTGCTGTTCCTCTTCTGGTCATGGACGTATTCGAGCACGCGTATCTCGCGGACTATGGCATAAAGCGCGCGGATTATATTGAAGCGTTTTTTAAGGCGATCGACTGGCTGGCGGTTGAAAAAAGATTTAACGCAAAATTTTAATTTACTTTACTTTTAGAATGTAATTTTATGCAATATGCGGCAGTGTGGCTCTATACAATCGCTAGCTTGCTCCTAGTGAGCTCTATTTCGCTTATTGGAGTTTTTTTCCTTTCTTTCAATGAGAAAAAATTAAAAAAATTCCTTATCTTCCTGGTCAGCTTTGCGGTAGGAGCGCTTTTCGGAGACGCTTTTATCCATCTGATCCCGGAATCTTTTGAAAAACTCGGTTCCAGCCTCGCGACCTCTATGCTAATCTTGTCCGGAATTTTTATTTTTTTCGCTCTGGAAAAATTCGTCCGGTGGCGCCACTGCCATATTCCCACATCCGATCATCACACGCATCCTCTGGCGACAATGAACCTGATCGGAGACGCCGTCCACAATCTTGTTGACGGGATGCTTATCGGCGCGAGCTATATAGTCAGCATTCCCTTGGGCATCTCAACCACCATCGCCATAGTTTTACATGAAATACCCCAGGAAATCGGCGAATTCGGCGTGCTTCTTCATAGCGGCATGCCTGCCAGGAAAGCTTTGTTCTTGAATTTCCTATCGGCGCTATTCGCTCTTTTCGGCGGCGTGATCACTCTACTAATATCTTCCCGCATCGAAAACTTCGCCTTGTATCTTCTTCCAATAACCGCCGGAGGATTTATCTATATCGCCGGATCCGATCTGATGCCCGAGCTTCAGCACGAAACCAAAGTTTCAGCCTCGATCTATCAATTTCTATCCATCCTTTTGGGAATTGGAATGCTGGCGCTGCTAACTTTAGTAGGGTAAAAAATCATTCTTAGTAAACAAAATTTAAAAAAAACCCGAAGATTTTTCGGGATTTTTTAATATTTGGAGCGGGTAACGGGAATCGAACCCGTTTCTTATCCTTGGGAAGGACACATAATACCAGTATACTATACCCGCAAATTAATAAATTATTTTACAGCATTTTCAGGCAACAAGCAAGCCTCGCGCGCTTTTTTCATTTCCCAAAAAAATATTCCCACCATTTTTTCATATTGGATAGCGCCTGAGACCTGTCGTCCAGAGGAGCGAGCGCTTCTTCTTTTGATTTATTTTCTTCCCGGGAAATAATTATCACCCGCTCATCCGGCTTTTGCAAATTTAATTTCAGCCTCATCTCCCGCTCTTTGAAACTTTCTGAGGCAAAATAATCCAAATAACCGGTCAGGTATTTGTTGTCGGTTTCAAGCCTTTCCGCTTCATTTTTCAGCTTGTCGATTTGCCCCTGGATCTCCATTCTCTGCCAGGTGATGCGCAAAAAAGCGGAAAAAACAAAAATAAAGATCAGAAAACCTATGATCAGCCAAATGGGCGAATTCAAAATTACAAGCCTTAGATTTTTTTTGCCGGAAGACTGCCGGCCAAATGATCCTCTCATGATTTTTTGATCCCTTTTAATTTTATCAATCCCTGATAAATCCTTAAATGGTCCGCGATATGCGCCATATTGAAGACCGCCGAATTTCCCAAAGTTATTTTGATCGAACCGAATTTCAAAAATGTCGCGGCGATCCCTTTTTCATTTAGCGTAATATCGCTGATATCCGAGATCGAGATCTCGTTCATGCCTCTGTCCCATACTCCCCGCTGCTTTATCTTGATTATCCGTTCGCTGGTAATAACAAAATAATTTATACGCAGCAAAATCCAGGCATAAATAAGATAAACAATAAATAGGGCGATCAAAAAAGCGGTAATCGCGAAATTTTCTCCCAAGGCGCTGAATTTATTTGCAAAAATAATCAATAATGATATAATGATTGCAAATTCCAGCATCCCGGGAACGATCAAGAACCAATGCTTTCGCACGATGCCGACCAGCCTTTCGCCGGGATTTAATTTATAGGTTAGATCAAAAATCATAAAACAGCTATGAAACAGAAAAAAATCATAAAAATATTCTGGATAATTACAGCATCGATCGTTATCTTTACTATGATTTTAGCGATATTTATACGATGATCGCATTATCTTCCTGAAATTTTCCTTAGCCGCTCAATGATGGACGGCAATGTTTTTATCACGTAGTTTATTTCCTGTTCGGTTGTGTCTTTTCCCAGAGTCAGGCGCAAACTGGCATGAGCGACTTCGGGCGGAATTCCCATTGCGGTTAAAACGTGGGATGGCTCGAGACTCGCCGAAGAGCAGGCAGAGCCCGTCGAAGCGGCGATGCCGGCCATATCGAGCGAAATTATCAAGCTTTCCCCTTCTATGCCGCGAAAACTGAAATTGGCATTGTTGGGGGTGCGAAATTCGCGTGAACCGTTGAGCTGGCTGCCTTCAATTTTCAAGACTTCGTTGATCAATTTATCGCGGAGTTTTTTCATTTTTGCCAGACCTTTCTTGTGTTTTTCGATCAAGCTTATCGCTTTTCCCAATCCCACGATCCCGGGCACGTTGTGCGTGCCGGCGCGCAAATTGCTTTCCTGTTCGCCGCCATGCTGGCTTGGCCCGACCCGCGTACCGCGGCGGACATAGAGAATTCCCGTGCCTTTCGGCCCGTAAAATTTATGCGCTGACAAAGAAAGCAGATCCACGCCCAGATGATCCACGTTGCAATCAAGATAATTGGCGGCCTGTACCGCGTCAACGTGGAAATAAAGCGGATTTTTATTTCCATACACCAGGCGCTCGGTCTTGGCTTTTTTAATAACTTCGCCGATCTCTTTTATCGGTTGGATCGTCCCGACCTCGTTGTTCACATACATAATGGAAACTAAAACTGTTTCATTCGTAATTGATCTTGCGACATCGCCGGCACTGACAACGCCGTCCTTGTTCGGCTTGATCTCGGTCAATTTTACGCCGGATTTTTGCGCCGCGAGAGAAGTGTTCAAGACGCAGTGATGTTCAAAAGCGGAAATAATAATATGGGGAACAAAAGCATTTTGCGGATTTTTTTCCGTAAAACTTGATCTGATCTTGCTTAGAACTCCATTTACCGACCAATTATTGGATTCGGTCGCGCCGCTTGTGAAAAAAACTTCTTCCGCGCTGGCGCCAAGGAATTTCGCCACTTGCTCTCTGGCGTTGTCTATCGCCACTTTCGCTTCCTGCCCAAAAGAATGCACGCTAAAAGGATTGCCGAATTTTTTTGAAAAATACGGCATCATTTCTTTTAAAACCGCCGGATCCACCGGAGTGGTGGCGGCATTATCTAAATATATATGTTTTTTGGACATGTAAATAGTCATTGCGAAGAGCAAAGCGACGAAGCAATCTATAGCCCAATTTTGAGATTGCTTCGCTCCGCTCGCAATGACAAATAATAAAGATTTTTATATCCTTAGTCTAGCAAAAAAACCGCTTCTTGACAAATAAAAAGATGCGATATTTAAACACATCTTTTTATTGAACTATCTTTAATTTTTACACCCCGCGTAGCTTCATCGCCTTAACCACTCTTTCCAGCGCCAAAATATTTGCCGCTGTGCGAGTGTCAACCTTATATTTCTCTTTTCTTTCCCAAACATCGCTAAATGATTTTATCATTTGCTTTTTTAATTTTTCGTTAACCTCCGTTTCGTCCCAATAATAACCCGTTCGATTTTGCACCCATTCAAAATAACTCACCAAGACTCCGCCGGCATTGGCTAAAATATCGGGAATCAAAAGTATTCCTTTGGCGTCCAGGATCTTATCCGCTTCCGGAGTAGTCGGGCCATTTGCCAATTCCAATACGATTTTCGCTTTTATATCTTTGGCATTTTTGACCGTGATCTGGTTTTCCAGCGCCGCCGGAATCAAAACATCCACGTTCAAAATCAATAATTCTTCGTTGGTTATTGCTTTGGTTTTGGGAAATCCGGCCACCGAACCGGTTTTTTCTTTATATTTCAAAACTTCTTCGATATTCAATCCCTTGCCTTCCGATTCCGAAACTATGCCGCCCTTGGAATCGGAAACCGCCACAATATTGCAATCTTCATTGAACAAAATCTTGGCCGCATTGGCGCCGACATTTCCCATTCCCTGGATCGCGACCGTGATATGCTTTTTTTCTTTCTTGATTTTCTTTAGCGCTTCTTCCAAGACATAAACCCCGCCAACTGATGTGGAATCGGCCCGGCCCAACGATCCGCCGACTTCCACCGGCTTGCCGGTAAAAGATGCCGGCGTATTTTCTCCGACAATTCTTGAATATTCATTGGCCATCCAGGCCATAATTTCCGGCGTAGTATACATATCCGGCGCCGGCACATCGATATTCGGCCCGATAAATTTGTGCGTTGAGCGCACATAGCCGCGGGATAATCTTTCCAGTTCGCCTTTGGAAAGTTTTTTTGTATCAACGATAACTCCGCCTTTGGCTCCGCCATAAGGAATTCCCACCACCGCTGTCTTCCAGGTCATCCACATTGCCAGCGCCATTACTTCATCCATGGAAACTATCGGCGAAAACCTAATGCCGCCTTTAAAAGGCCCGCGCGCGTCATTGTGCTGAACCCTGAATCCTTCAAAATTTTTAATACTGCCATCGTCCATTCTGACCGGAATAAATACCCTGAGAACTCTTTTCGGCACTTTTAAAATTTCCAAAATATCTTTGTTGATCTTCAAAACTCCGGCTGCGATCGTGAGCTGAGTCAAAGCGCTTTGATAGGGATTGGTATTATTTTGCATATAAATTATTATTTTTTAATTTCTTTCAAATATTTATAAACCGCGTTTACTGCGGTCGCGCCATCGGCCGAGGCGGTAACGACCTGGTTAAAACCGGGCGTATTGCTGATTATATCCCCTGCCGCGTAAACGCCGGCAATATTGGTCTTCCCCCACTGATCAACCACAACATAGCCATTTTCGTTTAATATCACTCCTAGCTTTTTCAGCAAATCCGAACTTGGCATCGCGCCGATTTCCGCAAAAATTCCATCAGTTTTTATTATCTTACTGCCTTGATATTCCTTATCGAAAGTAATGCTTTCCACTTTTTTATCCCCGATTATTTCCAAAACATTCGTATTGTAAATTATGGTAACTTTGGGATTTACTTTCAGATGATCCGTCGTGACAGGCTGGCATTTTAATTCAGCGCCGCGATAGATCAAAAATACTTTGTTGGCGTACTCCGCCAAAAGAGTAGCGGCCATGGCGGCTGAATTTCCTCCGCCGACCACCGCCACAGTTTTATTTTTAAAAAACATTGAATCGCAGGTGGCGCAATAGCTTACCCCTTTTCCCAAAAGCTTTTCTTCTCCGGGAATATTCATTTTTCTCCGGCGAGTGCCAAGAGCAACGATCAAAGATTTAGTTTGATATGATTGTTCATCCGCGCTAACTTCAAAAAGATCTCCCTTTTTTTCCAGACCAGCTATCTTGGCCGGAATAATTTTTCCACCCAAACTTTCAGCGTGGTGCTGAAAGCGCTGCATTAATTCAACTCCGCTAATCGATTCCGTTCCCGGATAATTTTTAATATGCGCGGCTCCTATGGCAGTGCCACCGACAACATCACCGATCACCAAATGATTCAGTTTGTGATAAGAGGCATAGATCGAAGCGGCGAGCCCCGCCGAACCCGCGCCGAGGATGATAAGATCGTAGATCATAATATTTGAAATTAAATTCTATTTAGTTATTTTTTTGAGCAAGAATATGGAAAATATTGTTTTCCCAGATGAAAATCTTTTTTTGAAACAACCATTATCCATTTTTTACAGGTATGCTTGTTCAAGTAATCGTGCCATCTTAAAATAAATTCATTTTCAGGCATTTTAAAATTTTTTCCGTTCCATGGATCATTTAAAATGAGCTTGTTCCTGTCGTAGCCGACCACTACCGCATAATGGCTGTCATTCGTTGACGGTTCGTTGTAATTAACCACAACCGGCAAACCCAGATTTATAAAATGCCTGACTTCGTGAATAGTGGATTTATTATTGACGTAGCAAAAAAAATCTTCCTTCCTCGCTTCTTCGATCAAGCTTGAATGGTATGTACCTGCCTTTGTCGTATGCAAAGCCCTCGCTAAATTATCTTGTTTCTTGAATTTTCCCAAAAAAGAAAAAATCATCTGAAGCGCTGCCGGACCGCACGCAAATTCATTTCTCTGGCGATAAAAAGGAATTTTTAATTTATTTTTTATCATTTTTTATTTTATTTCTGACCCTTTTATTTCAAAAGCTTCTTTTTGCTTTATTTTATGATGTTCGTGAGGCGCCTTTAATGGTTCGTAAATTTTCAGAAGACTGATTGCTCCTAACATTGTAACGAAAAAAACCAGCCAAAATAAAGCGGGAAAACCATATCTTTCGCCGATTACTCCTCCTATTGCCGCGGCCGCGGCCGCGCCTACGCCTGTTACGGCAGAATATATTGCCCATTGCGATCCCTCGCGCTCTCGTTCCGCATGACGGGTAAAAAGCGACATCCAAGCCGGATAATTCATCGCAAAACCGATTGCGTAAATAATTTGAACTGCATAAAGCTCAACAGGCGTTGAAATTTTTAAATAAAGAAGCGGTGTCGCGGCTAAAAGCACTGTACTTATAATAGTAAAATAATATTCGTCTAAATCACCGCGTTTTTTGTCCAAATATTTTGCAATTGGCAGCTGTAAAACCGCCCGCACCAGCACATTGATAGCGGTAGCAAAACCCACCACCTCCATATTTCCGCCCTTAATATTATTTAAAATAAAAATCGCGAATATCGGCGCAATCAGCGAAAATCCCGACAATAATGCAAAGTCGGCCACTGTCAAATATTTAATTATCTTATTTAATAACATTTTTTTAGTCTTATTCTGCCAAAACTTTGTCTATTTTTTGCGTAATCGCGATTGCCGGCTGGACGCCCACCATTTCCTCGACGATTTTTCCATGCTTAAAAATCTTGAGAGTGGGTATGCTCATTATCCCGTATTCGCTTGAGATGACAGGATTTTCATCGACGTTCAGCTTTCCTACTTTGATTTTTCCTTCATACTCTTTGGCGATAGTAACGACGATCGGGCCAACCATCTGGCATGGGCCGCACCATGGCGCCCAAAAATCAACTAAAACTACCATTTCTGAGTCCAAAACCTCGGTTTTAAAATTCGCGTCAGTTAAAGTTATTTCGCTCATATTTTATGTCCTAACTATTTTGCGTTAATTTAATTAATCCTGCTGAAATAAGCAAGTATTATCTTTTCTTATTTTATGATTATACCAAACAATTAATTATAAATCAACCCCGTTAAATCGCTTCGCGCCGTCCAAAGCAGATTTAACAGGGTTAATATTTCAAAATTATATTACATTATCTCTTCTCTTTTTTCTTTCATGAATTTCACCCAATCGTCAAAAACCTTAATGAGTGTTTTGAAAGGAGCTTCAATGATAAAATCCAGAGCAAAAACGAATATGTTGATCTGGGAAAAACTCTCAGACAGCCACCGGCCAAAATACATTACGGGAATAAAGAAAAAATCAAGCACTGAATCGATCAATCTGTCTTTTTTATCGACTACAATAAGCTCTCTGACCGGCCGGCTGATCTTGTAAGCGAAAAAACTGACCACGCTTATAAAAAATACGAAAAGCGCTCCGCTGACAAAATTGAATTCCAGTTTCCTCAACACGGTGATAATCAGCCCGAAAGTGATCACGAACATCGCGGCGTAAAAAATAAAGAACAAACCGCCGGAAAAAGATGACTGGGAAAAAGAAAATTTATTGGCATAAGGCGGGGCCTCTGATTTTTTCTTCTTATACACCACGTATTCCGCCTCGCGGATAATTTGCGCCGTATTTTTTTCTTTCGGCATTTGGATCGAAGAGCCGATCACATACATCAAGGAAGGATGAAAAATAACATTGATACCCAATGATGTATAATTAATCTTCCCGACTGTAAATATTTCATACGGCACCTCGATTATAAAAGCCAGGGCGATCTTGGTGATAAAAATATACGCGACGCTTCTCCCGAATGTTCTGGATAAGACTTCCCTCGCATTTTTATACCTGGACGAACAAGCCGTCTGTATATCTTCCAAAAAATCAAGTTTTGAGAATAGCATTTTCTCTTCGGCTTGGCCGGCATTTTTTACTATCAGATCGGAAACAATAAAATAAACCACGGCACGGCGCTTAAAAAATCTCAAAAATCTTTCAGCCACCGGATGGTTGATCTCTTTATCAATAATGTTTTTTGTCGAAAAAATATTCTTGGACAATTCATCGCTTACAGAAAGCCAATTCTCGCCAAACCAGTCCGGCCAATAAGCTTTCAACAAATAATACGAAAGGATCGATCTGTCGGCCCGCAAAGCCGCTCTCAAAATTGCCAGGTAAGTCTGCGTGATCTCCTGCCTTTCATTCAAAAATCCGTCTTTGATCACGATATCCTTGCACACGGTATTGTAGATAAACTCGCAAAGCGCTTCTTCTTTATCGTAAGAGACCAAATTTTTTTCAATTTCAAAAGCCGCTATACCGATAAACCATTCAATGGTCTTATTGAAATCTTCTTTTTTTAAAGCGACAGATCCTATCTTGCCAAAAAGAGTAAGATACTTTTCTATGATCCGATCCGTTTCGGCGATTTTATCAATGCCGATAGTATCGTTTAAAAAATATCTGCCCCTGATAAGATCCGAAAGCAACGCTTCACCTATTCCGCTTTTCTTGTCTTCAATAAAAATAAGACGGTTTAAGATGCGCTCGATCGCGTATTTGCGCAACAAAAACTCTTCTTTATAATCAACGGTATTTCTTATTTTTTCGTACAAAAAAGAAATAGTGCTCGCCGCGTAGCTTACCTTGATGCGCTCCGCCGGCTCTTTTTCCAGCGATTTCCTGTTTATTTTTTTGATCTTTTCGATATAGATAACGACCGGTTCTCTTAATTGAAGATTTTTGCTCATAAATTATAAAACGATATATTTTAGTTAAATATACTAAATTTCTTGTCTATAATCAGCTTTAACTGCCGTTCATTTAACTT
Organism: bacterium; assembly: GCA_030693205.1. NCBI lineage: Bacteria > bacterium. The sequence goes on along the minus strand of JAUYBG010000019.1, from coordinate 28,548 downwards.
TACAACATTAGCATATTTTAACCCTTTTGTAAACAGTTTTAAACTTATTTTGGCTTGTTAAAAACAAAACAAGCGCGTATTCAGCACTTGTTGATATGACGATCCGATTATATTTTCGCGGCTGCGGGACATGGATTCGAACCATGATAAGCGCCTTCAAAGGGCGCTGTCCTACCATTAGACGATCCCGCAATGATTAACTTTTTATTTCATTGGGCCATTAGACGCCTCATCGGCGACCCGCCGGAGAGGCGGAACGATCCTGCAAGAAACAAAAGAATTTAAGTCTAATGCTTAAATTCTTATATATATTAGCGTAAATTGACGAAAAAATCAAGATGTAGCGCCTTTATAGCGCTACATCGTAGCCCCGCATCAATTCTATAGCCATATTCACTCAAAATAAAAAGTAAGCCGCAGGCGATACCGAGAAACTATCGTTATAATAAATTAATATTTGCTTCGGAATTTGGTGCGGGGCAAGTCTCTATTTACTCCACTTCTCCCCCAAAAACCTCAAGCGCGGAATCCACTTTTAAGTCTCCTGTTTTATTTTTTTCTTCCGGCGCTTTGGCCACTTTTATATTTTCATCCTGAACAACCATAACCTTGATGTTTTTTAAGATCGGGAACACTTCCAGCAAAACTTTCTCGATTATTTTTCGATTGGAAGAATCGTTGAGTTTCTCCGCGTGGAATTTATAAGGCGTGGCAAGCATTAACATATCTTTTTTTAATTCCTGAGGTATGGATAATTTCAAAAACGCGCTGATAGAATGATTGTATTTTTTAGCGATTTTCAATATTTGATTCCAGCTCGATTTTATTTCTTCGATCCCCAAACCGATCAAACCTTCGTTTGCCAACTCTTCCGGTTCTTTTTTTTCAATTTTTTCTTCCTTAGCCGCCTCTTTAACTAAAATCGGTTTCTCAACTTTCGGCTCAATAACGTTCTCGTTTAATTTTTTTTTAGCTATAATTTCTATTTTCGGTTCTTTTTTAGCTTCAACCGCCGCTTCCGCTTTTTTTCCAACCGCAAAGCGATTATTCTTAAAAATATCATATTCGATCAAAGTTATTTCCAGCGGTATCTGCGGCAAAACCGCTGACTTGATCTCGATCTTTGCCGTGATCAATTTTTTAAATATCCAAAGCAACTCTTGCTCGCTAAAAACCTCGGCCAATTTTAATAATTTTTCCGCCTGCTCTTCGGTAGAATCGCTTAAGACATATTTTTTCAGATCCCGGTTTGTCTTCAAAATCGTGATCTTCCTGAAAATATCTATGAGCGATCCGGCAAATTGCTCCAAATCCTGCCCTTCAAAAGTAATTTCATTCAAAAAAATTATCGCTTCTTTGAACTGATTTTTTGATATAAATCCGATAAATTTTAAAACCGATTCCGTATCAGTCAGCCCTAAAACCATTTTTACTTCCGCGAGTTTTATTTCTTCTCCCGGCGCCTCAAGCGAGATTATCTGCCCGAGCATGCTTTCGGCGTCTCGCATTCCCCCATCGGCGGATAAAGCGATCACTTCCAGCACGCCTTTTTCCACTTTTACTTTTTCCTGCTTGGTTATATCCTTTAACCTTTCAACGATCTCGTCGAGCCTGAATTTCCTGAAATCAAATCTTTGCACGCGGGAAATGATCGTCGGCGGGATTTTATGAATTTCGGTGGTCGCTAAAACAAAAATAGCGTGTTCCGGCGGCTCTTCCAGCATTTTTAGCAAAGCGTTGAAAGCGCCCTTGCTTAGCATGTGGACTTCATCAATGATAAAAACTTTGTACTTCAAATGGGTCGGGGAAAAACCGATGCTTTCTTTGAGATCTCTGATATTATCCACGCCGGTATTGGAAGCCGCATCAATTTCAACTACGTCAAAGGTTCTCCCGGTATTCAGCGTAACGCAATTTTCGCATTTATTGCAAGGCTCGCCGCCAATTCTCGCGGTGCAATTTATCGCTTTGGCCAAAATTCTGGCAATGGTGGTTTTTCCCGTACCTCGCGGACCGGTAAAAAGATACGCGTGCGCCACCCTGCCAGAGCCAACCGCGGAGGTCAAAATTTTCACTGTTTTTTCCTGGCCGATGATCTCGCTGAAATTTTTCGGCCGGTATTTGCGATATAGAACGAGAGACATATTAATTAATTTACTTTTTAAACACAAACAGTTTGTATCCCGCGAAGTTCCAAACCAGCACTACGCCAGTCGCCACTGCTTTGGCAAAGTTCGCCCAAAGAACCGGACTTAAGCCAAAGATCGGATTAACTAAAGTTGTTATAAAATAAATAATTGAATTACTCAACACCAGTCCTATGACAGCCACGGCTAAAAATTTTATAAATTGCTGAGGAACCTGCTCTTTGCTTTTATCGCCAAAAGTCCAGTATTTATTCAAAAAATAGCTGTTCGTCACCGCTACGGCAAACGATATCGTGCCGAATATAACCATAGACGGCCCTTTATAAGTTTGCGTCATCCACATTAAAAAATTTAGAACAGCAAAATCAAGACCTGTATTCAAAATCCCGACGATAAAAAACTTGCCAAATTGCATAAAAAATTTATTCTCCTTCAAGGTATCAATAATCATACGATTAAACGCTGTTTAAAAAAATTAATATTTACAATAAAAGTATAGCACTAAACAAGTGAAAATAAAAGAGGCGCTGGATTTTTATTGCCAGCGCTTTTTGGAGCCTAATTACGTTTTTAAAACATAATTTTTTCTCTTTACTGCAACGTAAGCCACAGTAAGAATAAATGCTGTTGCCGGAATACGCTCCGCGTTATTCCCTGGACAAAATAATCCAGCTAAGCTAAGCGCTATGGCACCTATCCAAACTATTAATATTCCTATCTTCACGCAATTGACCTCCTTGTGAATAATATAGTACTTATTTGCTAAATAGTCAAGAACGCGTCACCCATCTCTTTTACTGAACAATTTTAAAACCACATTCCGGCTCTTTTTAATTTCCTATAATAAGAAATGGCAAAACGATGTGATTCGTCGCGTATGGCAAAAATGATTTTTTTATCCAGGCTAGGCGCCAGCCTCGACGAGCCTAATCGAACTAACCCTGTCGAGTCTAGGTAAACATTTTTTGTCATAAAAAGCTTCTCGCCCTTCCTGGTCGGGCCTTTGGCTATCGAAAGCAAGGGAATATCCAGTCCCTTCTCCTTGATGATCTTTTTTACGGCATTCAATTGCCCTGCCCCGCCATCAATGATCATCAGATCCGGCATTTTCCATTCACTGTGTTTCAACCGGCGGCTTAAAACTTCCGCGAGCATATCCGTATCGGAAATTCCCTTAACTTGCCTGATCCGAAAACGCCGATATTCGTCTTTGTCTATTTTTCCTTTCGTGAAAACCACCATACTGCCGACCGCATACTCGCCAAAAATATTGGAAATATCGTAAGCCTCGATCCGCAATGGCGCTTTTTGCGTCTCCAGATCTTCCGTCCAACCTGATCCTTTGATCAGTGCGACATCTTGAATATGCTCCAGCGCAAAAATTTTGTCTCTGGCCTGCCCCGCCTCTTCGTAATTTTTGTTTTTTGCCAGCTCCCTCATTTCTTTTTTTAAATCCCCGATGATGCGTTTTTTCTTTCCTGATAAAAAAAGCATCAGGTTTTTGATCCCTTTGGCATACCGCGCTTTTTCCTCCGGAATGGCCAAAATTTCCCGATAAAATCTCTCGCCTTCCCGGGTTTTTTCCAAACCTCTGAACGAAAAGATCCGCCGAAGAATTTTCAAAGCGGTGCGAGCCGTGTCAGCCGAAGGATACGGGCCGTAAATTTTCTTGATCTTAATATTTTTAAAAAGTCTTTTCGCTCGCTGCCGTATAATAAAAACCCGCGGAAATTCTTCTTTCGAGATCGCAATGTTCACAAAACTCTTATCATCTTTCAATTTGACATTGTAAAACGGCTGATGGCGTCTAATCAGGTTCGCTTCCAATATCAGCGCTTCGATCACCGAATCAGTCTTGCGGTAATCAATCTTCGCGATTCTACCCACCATTTCTTGAATCCTGGAATCCGACTTAATCCGCCCACCGGCGGACTGGAAATACGAACTTACCCGCCGTTTCAAATTGATCGCTTTGCCGATATATAAAAGCTTTCCCGATTTGTCGCGGAAAAAATATACGCCAGGCGAGGAAGGCAAATTTTTCAGCTGCGTTTGAATATTAGATATTGACATTTTTATAATAAATTGCTAGAGTTAAAAAATCAAGGAGGCGGTTTATGCCAAAAGAAAGTAAAGGTAAACAATATGAAAAAGAAGTAAAAACGGCAATGTTTTCGCTAGACAACTTCATGTGTCCTGACGGCCAATGGTACAGCATAGATGAACTCTATGACATAATGTACCAAGTATATAAAAAAGAAATATACAGTAAGGCCGTTATTGAGGAAGCGATCAAAAGATCAAGGTCAGACAAATTGCTATACGCTAAGATAAAAGACGGCGTGTTATACTACCGCCACAAAGAATACCACCACAACAAAAATTATTAATTTCCATGTTCTTACATGGATTTTTTTATTTTAAAGATTGTTCTTTGTTGATCTCAACGCTTTTTTAAGAAACTGCCCTGTATAGCTTTCTTTGTATTTTATAATTTCTTCCGGCGGACCCTGGGCAATGATCCGGCCGCCGTGCTCGCCGCCTTCCGGCCCCATATCGATTATCCAATCCGCCTGTTTGATCACGTCGAGATTATGCTCGATCACGATAACCGAATTCCCGCCATCAACCAGGCGGTGCAAGACATTCAATAATTTTTTGATATCGTCAAAATGCAAGCCGGTAGTGGGTTCATCAAGAATATAAAGCGTTTTGCCTGTGGCGCGTTTGGCCAGTTCGGACGCCAATTTTACTCTTTGCGCTTCTCCGCCCGAAAGCGTGGTGGCTGATTGCCCAAGCTTGATATATCCTAAGCCGACATCCGAGATCACCTGCAAAGTATCTTTGATCTGGAAAATATCTCTGAAAAATTCCAGTGCCTCGTCAATGCTCAAAGCCAAAACTTCGGAAATATTTTTTCCCTTGTACTTTATTTCCAGCGTTTCCCGTCCATAGCGCTTGCCCTTGCAAATATCGCAGGCGATATAAACATCCGGCAAAAATTGCATCTCGATCTTATTATAACCCTCGCCCTTGCAGGCCTCGCACCGGCCGCCAACGACATTGAAACTGAATCGGCCCGGCTCGTATCCGCGCACTTTTGCTTCCTTAACCGATGCGAATAATTCTCTGATATGCGTAAAAACTCCGGTATAAGTCGCGGGATTTGATCTCGGCGTGCGTCCGATCGGCGACTGATCGATCACGATCACTTTATCCAGATAGTTATCGCCTTTCAATTCTTTGTATTTTCCGGGCCGCTCCATCGCGCGATAAAATTTCCTCGCCAGCGCCCGATAAAGAATATCGTTTATCAAGGTCGATTTCCCGCTGCCGGAAACTCCGGTCACGAGCGTAAACACGCCCAAGGGGATCTCGACTTTTACGTTTTTCAGATTATTTTCATTGGCGCCGGTAATCGTCAAAAAATGATTCTTGGTTTTTCGCCTTTGGGCAGGAATAGAAATGCTTTTTGCGCCTCGCAAATATTGCGCGGTAAGCGACTCTTTGGATTTCAAAACATCTTGAAAAGCGCCTTCCGCTACGACCCGCCCTCCGTTTTCGCCGGCTCCGGGCCCGATATCCACGATCCAATCCGCCTCGCGAATAGTTTCTTCGTCATGCTCGATCACAATGACCGTATTGCCGATATCCCGCAATCTCTTAAGCGTTCCAAGCAATTTATAATGATCGCGGGCGTGCAAACCAACCGACGGCTCATCCAGAATATATAGCACTCCGACTAAGGCTGATCCCAATTGCGATGCCAGCCGGATCCTTTGCGCTTCGCCTCCTGCCAAGGTCATCGCCGCGCGCGTCAGGGTCAAATATCCCAAACCCACATCATCCAGGAATTTCAAACGATTTTTTATCTCTTTGATAATATCCCTGGCGATTATCGCCTGCCGGGCGCTTAATTTCATTGACCCTGAGCTTGTCGAATGGGTTATTTTATCAAAAAATCGGCGGGTAAGATAAATCGACTGGGAAGAAACCTCGGAAATATTCTTGTCGCCGATCTTTACGCTCAAGGCTTCCGGCTTCAGACGCGTGCCGCCGCAGACCGGACACGGATAGATCGCCATATATTTTTCTATTTCCTCGCGCACCGATTCGCTCTCTGTGCGAGCGTACCTATCGCGCAAATGTTTCATTAGGCCTTTGAACTCAGTATAAAAAACCCTTGATCGCCCGTGGAAAAAATATTTTATTTTCAAATCTTCCGGCGTTTCAGGTCCATTAAAAATCAAGCTTATTTTTTCCTCCGGTATATCTTTTATCCTGGTATTGATCGGAATATCATACATCTCGGAAACCGCTTTCATGATCGCGCCATAATAATTATTCGGCGTAAAGCTCCAGGGCAAAAAGCCTCCTTCAAAAATCGTCTTATCTTTATCCGGCATGATCAGGTTAATATCAATTTCTTTTTTCTCGCCGAGCCCCGTGCATTCCGGACAAGCGCCAAAAGGACTGTTAAAAGAAAAAAGCCGCGGCTCAAGATCCGGGAAACTCAAATCACAGTGCGAGCAAGCAAGATTGGAATTAAATATCAATTCGCCATCTTCCTTCATTTTCTTGCCCTGAGCATTCCGTTCACTATCGGAGTGTCGAAGGGTAGCTTTATGGATCTTGCCTTTCATAACTGGCGAAACCACTGCAATGCCATCCGCCATTTTTACCGCGCTTTCTATACTCTCAAATATCCGGCTGATATTCACGTGCGAAATTTTCAGCTCGTCAATTAAAATTTCGATCGTATGCATTTTATACCGCTCAAGCACCGGCGCCTGCCTACTCGCCTCGCTAAAGCTATGGCGAAGCGGGCCGGCAGGCAGGGTTTTTTTCAGCTCAATTATTTTTCCATCCACTCTGGCTTTAGTAAAACCTCTCCCTATAAACATTTGAAATAATTCGCGATACTCGCCTTTTCGCTCTTGTACCACCGGAGCGAAGATCTGAATTTCAGTTCCTTCCGATAATTCGAAAACCTTATCCACCATTTCTTCGATCGTTAGTTTAGTGATCGCGCGTCCACAGCGCACGCAATACGGCGTGCCGACCCGCGCGAATAAAAGCCTCATATAATCATAAATTTCCGTCACTGTCCCCACAGTGGAGCGCGGATTATGCGAAGCGGATTTTTGATCGATCGCGATCGTCGGCGAAAGCCCTTCGATATGATCGACATCCGGTTTTTGCATCTGGCCTAAAAATTGGCGGGCATAGCTCGACAAACTTTCCAAATACCGCCTCTGACCTTCGGCGAAAATCGTATCCATAGCCAAAGTCGACTTGCCCGAACCGGACACGCCCGTAAAAACTATGAATTTGTCCCGCGGCAGATCCAGGTCAATATTTTTCAGATTATGCTCTCTGGCGCCTCTAATTATAATTTTATCCATATAATAATATCTTATGCTAATTTTATGATTTTGTCTAAAATTTTTAATTAAAATGTTGCCACTTGACCAAAAAGAAGGAGACTTTTTACGGTCTCCGGGTTTTTTTTAGGCAAAGGTCGAATTATAATTTTTGGACCTTTTTTTGCAAGGTAAGCCATAAAACCATAAAATGATGGGTCTATAGACTCATCCCCCCTTTCAAAGAAACGAATAATTCGTTTCCTTTTTCCGGTTTCCCCGGGAGGAAGAACTCCTTCCAAAAAAACTCCACTAGAATCGATTTCGATTCCATTTTTTCCTTTGCTCACAACTATTCCGTGCTCTTTTAGAGCTTTTATGAGACCCTTAACATTTAGGTCTGTTTTTATTTCCATAAACTGACCTCCTTAATGAAACACTATTATAACCTGTTTAAAAATATATGTCAACATCAAGCTTTTCTATCCATCAGCCGCAGTTTACAAATATTCTCATTCTGTTATTATATAAGCATTGCGTAATGCTAAAATATATAAATTTATGTTTAAAAAAGTTTTAAAATTATTTCTTATAACGCTAATTTCCGCCGCGATCTTATTCCCGACGAACGATCTGAAAGCGGAAAATACAAACGTGCTGTCGCTAACTCAGACGCAAAAGATCAGAGTGCTTTATTTTTATGCTTATGATTGCCCCAGGTGCGCCGGCATAAAGCCTTTCATCGAAACGATCAAAGAAAAATATAAAGACAAGATTGATTTTCTGGAGCATGACGTCAAAGAAAAAGAAGAGTGCCGACAATTGTTTTTTAAATTCATAGAAACTTACGGCTTAACCGGAAATCCAAAAGTTCCATTAATATTTATCGGAAATGACTATCTGTCGGGCGCTGATGAAATTGAAAAAAAACTAGAATCCAAGATCAATGAAAAGATCGCGGCCAAAGAAGAACTAAAACTGGATTGCCACAAATTTTTGGAAGATTGGACCAAAGGCAATCACTCCACGGATAATCCGGATCTGGGGTCTTGCAGCGCGATCGATTCGGAAGATTTTTGCAGCATAGAAAACCCGGCCGACACCAAGCCTAAAAACGATACGGTAAAAAATATTTCTCTCGGCTTGATCATTAGTACGGCGGTTATTGATTCGGTCAATCCTTGCGCCATCGCCGTATTGATCTTCCTGCTGTCCGTCTTGCTTATCCTGAAAGCAAACAAAAAAAGAATTATTACTGTTGGCTTATTTTATATTGGCACGGTTTTTGCCACCTATTACGCGGCCGGAATCGGCATACTGTCCCTAATGGCTCATGATTTTTTTCTGAAGATCTCGAATCCTTTTATGCTTATCTTCGGCGGACTGACGATCATCGGCGGATTCATAAGCATCAAGGAAGGCCTGCTGCCTCAAACGAAACAACTCCTGGTCATACCGGAAAAAACCAAAAGCTTGTTTATAAAATACATTGAAAAGGGCACTATTCCGGCGGTTCTTATCGCGGGAGTAATAGTCTCGCTCGTCGAACTGCCTTGCACCGGACAAGTCTATTTGGCAATCCTTAGCTTAATGAGCCAGGAAGGATTAAAAACCCAAGCTCATCTTTACTTGCTTCTGTATAATTTTATTTTTGTCCTGCCTCTCATAATAATCCTATTTGCCGCGGCCTGGGGCTTGGATATTAACCGGCTTCAGAGCTTGCGCAAAGATACCCGCAAAATGATCAAAGTTTTAATTGGAGCGGTTATGATAATTTTGGGATTATGGCTGGCTAAAATCGGCATAAATCTCTAAAATAAATACCGAAACTAATTATAAAAAACAGTCCAAACGAATCAGGGCTGTTTTTATATGCTCAAGAATGATTTGTCTTTATCTATTTTTCTTATTTTGTTTCACACTAAAACGATTCTCGGCTAAATTTACAAATAATATAACCAGTGAAATAAAAATAAAAAAAGCGATAAATTTTCCCAAACCGCCTAATTTAAGCGCGATAAAACCGAAAAAAATACTTAAGCTATAATAAAAAAATACGATTTTCTTTTGCGAAAAACCAAGCTCCAATAAACGATAATGAAGATGGGTTTTGTCTCCAGAAAAAATCGATGATCTGTTTTTTATGCGCCGAACGATCACCCAAATAGCATCTAGAATTGGAATGGTCAAAACCAGCGCCACCGTCGCGAGCTTAACTCCGCTAAAAATCGAAACTACCGCCAATAAAAATCCGATAAACATCGACCCGCTAGTGCCCATAAATATTTTTGCCGGATAAAAATTAAACGGCAAAAAACCCAAAATCGCGCCAGTGGCGGCTATCGAAATTATTCCCAACGGAGGCTGATCTACCAGGCTTGAAATGCTTAAAAAAAATAAAGTCAAAAATCCGATAATTCCCACGCCTCCCGCGAGCCCGTCGAGCCCGTCGAGCCAATTAACAATATTCATAAACCCCACTACTAAAAATAAAATAAATATTGAGCTAAAAAAATAATATTGATGGCCGGCTATTCCCAATACAAGGCTATCCAGCCTGAATTCCGCTCCGCCAAACGGATTAGCGATATATTGAACCGTGAGACCCATATAGATCATTACCAATGCTACAATTATTTGCGCAAAAAATTGTTTTTTCCACGATAATTTTTTAATATCGTCAATAAACCCAAAAAAAAGTATTGCAACGGAAGAGATCACTATCCCCCATTTTAAATTATCAAATTCCAAATTGCCAACAAAAAAAATGGCCGATAAAAAAGCGCCTATTATGGCGATGCCTCCGATCCGAGGAATGTTATTGCTATAAAAATTCCGCTTGCCAGCCGGAAAAAAAATCCCGAGTTTGGGAAATATTTTAATTAAAAATAAGGTTAGAAATAAAGACAAGAAAAAACCGACTATAAATGGAATAAAATAAAGAAAAAACATATGGAGCGTTTATAAAATTCAATTAATTGCTAATTTATAATTTTTACTTATTTTCCAATATTATTGCTTCGTTCGAGGCACTCTCTTTTCTCATTTTCGGCGTCACCCAAAATTGCATATATTTTCCAAACATCAGACGCGTCTGAGCATCGATCGCCGGCAATGTCCCCATAGGAATAGCCACGATTGGCAATAATATCCATTCCAGCATCAATCGTAAATAACCTTTCTTGCCTTTAAATTTCGGGTTAGGCGGAACAACAAGAACAGAGAGAAAAGCTGAAATAAAAAGGCCGAACATTGTTATAAACATCAATGTTCTTAGTGTGCCGGGCAAATTAGAAGCCAGAACCGAACTTTTAAAAACATCCCCTCCGAAAATAAACGGCAACCAGCCGAATGTCGCCACCATCACGGAAGAAGTGGCCCAGGAATGCCTACCGTAAATTTCCGACCACATCCTGATAATTTTTTCCTTCAAAGGAACTTTATCATATTTAAGAAATCCTCTTAAAATTATTGCGGTATTTTCCGCGCCATACGCCCACCGGCGATATTGTTTATACTGATTGACAAGCGTCAGCCACGCGGTTTTGGCTTGAACCGCATCCATATAGATAGGCAAAAAAATCGGCTTAATGTCATACTTACCTTCAAAAACAATAAAGCATTTCCAAAATATGATCGAATCATCGGAAATCATATTTACCGGCCAATAATTTACGTCGATAACCGCTTTAAAACTCATACTATGACTGGTATACGTAACTATGCGCTCCGGCCGAGTAGCTTGGATCATATTCCAAAAAGCCGAACCGGTAATAATTACCCGGGAAATCGAAGTCGTGTCCCAAATATTATTAAAAAACATCGGAAGCGGCTGATAACTTGAACGAGTGGGATTGGGATTATTCAAGTAAGTATAAGATAGCGCCGCTAAATACTGAGAGTGGGCGCGGCTGTCGCAATCAAGAGTGGATACTACCACATTCTCGTATTTTAATTTCTTTTCATCGATTATTTTTTTGATTTTTTTAGCGGCCCAGGTCAGATTAGCGCCTTTTACTTTTGCTTCGCCGGATATGCCATCAGGATGAACAGTGACCAAAAAAATAAAAAATTTATCGGAAAATTCTTTTTGCATCGCTTCGATTCTTTTTTTAACCAGCTTGTGCCCCGAACGCTCTTCAAAAGTTAAAACCACGATCAGTTTGTCTTTCGGATAATTAGAATCCACTATCGACTGGATTGACGGACGAATAATTTCCAGCCCTTCTTTATAGACAGGAAAAATTACGACATGATAAATTTTTTCCCAATTTTTTATTTTTTTTACGCGGCTAAACCAATCTATTTTAAGATTTTCTTTTAGTTTGGTATATCCATCCACCAGATGGATCGAAATAAATATAGCTTTGATCAGCCAAAAAACATCGAAAACGATCATAAAAACCGCTAAGTGCACGGGATAATATATCGCCGCCAAAATAGCTATGAAAAAAGTCGACCAGGTTAAAAAACCGGGCAAAATCTCGCCAAATCTTTGAAGATAAAAATCGTGCGCGTTAGTTGTGCGCGGTGTGGGAAAATCAAGCGCGTTCAACCCGTTAGAAATTTTTGAAGACATAGTATTAAGGAAACATCGTTAAAATATAATAAATTACTTATTTCTAACGGGTTTCATAATTTTTCATTAATAAAATTTTATAATTTAAATCGGCTTATGATCCATTTTTTCAATATCGGCGGCTAAAATTGATATGCGCCGCTGCTATTTATTAAAATGATCGTAAAAATAGCTATTACGGCAAAGATCTGGCAGACCAATGAAGTTGAAAGCAAAAGATAAGCGATAAACTTTTCTTTTTTATAAACAAACTCGATGATTATCGCGTTCAGAAAAAATATTACCAAGCTTATCAAGGGAATAATAAATGCCTGCTCCGGCTTACCCTTAAAATCCACGCCAAACAAAACATTATAATGCAGAATTATATTGAATTTTCCTTTTTCCAAAAAAAACAAAACAAAAATCCAAGCGACGAGATTAACCAAGATAGTTGCCGCGGAAATTATCAGAAAAGGCTTATGGCGCAAAAAAGACAATTCAAATCTCATACTTTATTCTTCTAGCTTTGGTTTATCTATCATTATTGGAGAAATTTGTGATTCTCCTTCGGTAATTTTTACAACATCTTTATCAACTTTTTTGAATTCTTTATACGCATTATTATAATGATTGACGGAAGTAGACATGCTCGTTCCAAGCTTCCTCATAAATTCATCGTATGCAATGAGATGCTTGCCTAATTTTTCCACATTGGTTCTTATGCCTTTTGCGCTTTCTTCTATTTGCATGGCGCGTAATCCGTGTAAAACCGTCTGAAGATAAGCAAAAAAAGTCGTAGGAGAAACAATGATGACCCGTTTTTCTATAAAAGCATACGCTATCAAATCTCTTGTATTAAGTTGCACCGCTCCAATCTTATTTACCAATAAATCGTAATAAATCGCTTCGGATGGTATGAACATAAAAGCAAAGTCCATTGTGCCTTCTTCGGGCTTAATATACTTTGATGTTTCATCGATTCTATTTTTTAAATCCTGTTTAAACGCTTTTTCAAACCTGTCCTTTTCGTTTTGATCCCGCGAGCAAAGAATTTTTTCATAATTTTCTAAAGAGAATTTTGAATCTATGGGAACAATTCCGTCTTTCAGCTTTACAACTGCATCGACAATCGTTCCGTCCTTAAAAGGATATTGCATTTGATAAGAATTGGGGGGTAAAATATTTTTGAGAGTTTCTTCCAAAAAATATTCTCCCAGAACTCCTCTTTGCTTGGGATTTTTTAATATATCCTGAAGATTTTGAAGCTGGGCGGAAAAATTAATTACTTGTTTATTGGTTTCATCGAGCTTAGTAAGTTTTTCCGTTACTTCGGAAATTAATTTTGCGGATTGTCCGGTTATATTCTGAATAATATTTGTGGTCTGATGAAGATGCTCCTGATTAGCCCGATGTGTTTCAGAAAGCTTGCTGTCAATGGCGCCCCTTAACTCTCTATTTTGTTCCGCAAGTTGAGATAATCTTTCCATTACAGCTCCTGACTTTTCATCCTCTTGCGGTTTTTTAAACGTCTTATAAGCTATTGCTAAAATCGTTATCCCAAATATTATAATAACTAAAGTTACTGAATCCATACTATTTATAGACAATAATTAAAACACTAATGTTAAAGCGAAAAAAACATATAAAATAACCTTTTATCGCTACGATTATATCATATTTACTGTTATAAAGCCACTAAATACCGGAATACCGATATACCAAACTGTTAAATAAAAAAAGAGGCGTTATCTTCGTTGATAGCGCCAACACTATTTATATTTTTATACTTCCTCTTTATTTAGATATTCCTGAACTTTCGCTCCCATGCCTTTTGTACCGAGCAGTTTAGCCGGATCATCAACGCCTTCTCTGAATAAATCAGCAGTGCGCCAGCCGTCCTGTAAAACTTTTCTAACGGCTTGTTCAATCGCATCCGCGCCTTTTGATCCACCGATATGTCTCAGCATCAACGCCTCCGTAAGAAACATACCCAGCGGATTGGCAATGTCCTTACCGGCAAGAGTTGGAGCTGTTCCCGACCCTCTTTCAAACATCGCCATTCCGGTATCAGGATTGATGGCAGAGCTATGCATTAGTCCAACACTTAAAGGAGCATTCGCAAGATCTGTCATAATATCGCCTTGCATGTTTTGGCAGGCAATAACCGCATTCAACATTTCCGGGTTAGTAACCACAAGCATCGCAGCAGAGTCAACATACTGGAAAGACACAGGAACATCCGGGAATTCTTTGCCGATTTCTTTAGCAACCAATCTCCAGTAAGTATCCAGTGCGGTAATATTAGACTTATCAATTACGATAAGCGGCAGTTTCATTTCTCTGGCATAAGAGAACACTGCCCTAAAATACTTTTCCAGATACTCCAAAGAGAAGTAAGCAAGATTGCTTACTATTTTTTCTTTGCCGGTTACGTCCTGCTTTAATTTTAACCCAATTTTTTCTCTGATTTCTTCCGGAACAAGATGAATTAAATCGTCATTGCCGAAATAAACATCTTGAAGAAGAAACCTGAACCAGAACTGGGTTATATCTTGCGGCAACATTTTCAGCTTGCTTAAGTGAACAAGTTCTTTGTAGAATATCACGGGCCGAGAATTAATGAGAAGCCCCATTTTTCCTCTCAAGCCCAGCAACACTCTTTTTTCCGGTGTCATTTCCAGATATTGATAGTACTTTTTATCAAATTCCGGATTGCCTACTCCGCTAAAAAGTATATAACCAATTTCTAGCGCCGTTTCAAGCGATTTTTGCGGTAATGTATCGCCGTATTTTGGATAAGCGGCCCAACCCATTGCCACGTCTATGGGAATAAGCCGGATTTTATCATACCTTCTTGCGGTTTCTACGAGAATCGGCCATGTAACATCTATCATTTCAGGTCCTATTCCATCACCCCTTACAACAGCAATTCTTTTTTCTTTCGTATATATCACCTCTTAAATTCATTTCAGATTTTCATATTTTTCCTTCCTTCTGCAATTCTTGAGCTTGCTCAAGCATTATGCCAAGGCTTCCGCCTTTTCTAATCTTTTCTTTTTGATTGTCGGAAAGCGGAAAAGCAATGCGCTCATTGCCCCATTTTATCTGGCAATTTTCCCAGTCAACCTCAAGCGCTATCGGTTTTTCCCGGAAAAGCTGATCAATTTTTTCTTGAGACAAAGTGACGCAAAGCAATCCGTTCGCAAACATACTGGTTTCAAATATGCGCGCGAAACTCGGAGCAATAACGCATTGAATTCCTGCTTGCTCAAGCGCGTACACAGCTTGTTCTCTGGAAGATCCTGAGGCAAAATTTTCGCCGGCAACCAGTATTCGCGACTGATTAAATCTGCTTCTTTCTTCGAGAGATGTCAAAACATTTTCCAGACAATGCTTGCCGAATTCGCTTTTCTTGTTCAAGCTCAAGTATTTTGCCGGAATGATCCGGTCAGTATCGACATTTTCCAGCGGCAAATAAAATACCGCTCCGGAAAAATTCCGTTCTTGACCAGCTTCAACAGTTCCCGCAAGTTTCTCATAGTCCGGACTTTCAAAGCTCACTTCTTTCCAGTCAGTTAATTTAACCGCTTCGCCATAAGGCGCATTGCGACAATCTTCAAGCGCTTGCCGACACGTCTCAAGCTCCGGTTCGGTTATCACTCCGTATATGGCAGTGACCGCGGCTGTAGCCGGAGATGCCAAATGCACCATTCCGCCTTCGCCCATGCGACCTGGAAAATTGCGATTTGTAGTGGAAAGGCAAACTTCTCCGGGACCAATAACCCCGCAACTCGTACCCAGGCATGGTCCGCAACTGGGATTGCACACGACACACCCTGCCTTCAGGAATATTTCGATCAATCCTTCCTTAAGCGCTCTGGTGTAAATATGTTTTGTAGCGGGAATTACGATCACGCGCACGCTTGGATCTACTTTGCCGCCCAATTGGCGGATAATGCTGGCTGCGATTCTCAAGTCCTCTATTCTGCCGTTGGTACAGGAACCAATGAAGACCTGACCCACTTTTTTGCCGGCAATTTCCGCCACAGGCACAACATCGCCAACAGAGAAATTGATCGTTGTAACCGGAACCATGTCAGAAACATTGATTTCGATCACTTGGTCATACTCCGCGTCAGGATCGCTGTTGAAACGCTGACAACTGCGAAGCGCTTGGCTCTTGTTATCATAACTTTTTGCCAGCGCCGGCCAGAGATAATCAATCGTGCGCTGATCCACATTCATTATGCCTGAAGTTGCTCCACATTCCACGCTCATATTAGCAATGGTCATTCTGCCTTCCATACTCATTTCAACAATTACAGATCCGCCGAATTCCAGAACTGCGTTGGTCGCACCCTTAACGCCGATTTCTTTGATCAGCGCCAAGATCAGATCTTTGGCGAAAACATTCGCCGGCGGATTTCCGACAAAATTCACACGAATGACTTTTTGCGACGGCAATACCACTAATCCGGTAATAAGGGCAATTTCTAATTCCGTAGTACCTACGCCAAAGGCCAAATCGCCAAAAGCGCCGTGCGTACAGGTATGGCTATCACCCATGATGTAAATTCCACCGGGAATTATCCATCCTTTTTGAGGAATCAAAGCATGGCAAACGCCGTCGTCTTTTCCGACATCGGCAATTTCTATGCCATGCTTCGCACAAAACTCCCGCATGATTTTTTCTTGCATGGCAGTATCCGTGTCTTTAGCCGGGCTGACATGGTCAACCATCATTTTGATTCTGTTCGGATTGAACACAATGTTAAACCCGCGCAGGCGCATATCATCCAAGGCCAAGGGCGTCGTAACATCATGACCGAATACTTTATCCAGCCTCAATACCATGCTTCCATCCGGAAGCAATCTTGCCAAATGCTTTTCTACAATTTTCTGAAAAGCTGTTTTTCCTTTTTTTCCATCTTTTGTTTCCACTGTCAATCACCTCGTTTGTTTTAAACTTTTCCGTGTCGTTCTCTCTTTTAAATTGTAAAAGAGCGATTAAAACCCGGATCAATATTCCGGATTTTATTACCGTAAACATTACCAGACAACAAGCAAAATGTCAAGAATAATAATCGAGATCTTGGCCTATAAAAAACAGCCCCGAATAGACAGAGCTGATTTTAATACACACTGAAATTAAAAATGCTTATGCCTTATTCCGGTGCCGATAGCGTTCCAGGAATTTAATGCGCCTGGTGGCGATATTCATATCCGCCTGTGCCGAGGCTAAATTCCTGCCCCCTATCTCTTTCTCGCCGGAAATAATATCGGCGGCTTCTTTTTTGGCTTTTTCGATCTCTTTCTCATCGATTTCTCCCGGCCGCTGGATCATATCCGCCAAAATTATTACCCGCTGATTCTGAACCTCCATAAACCCTCCGGAAATAAATAAAAATTGATCGCCTTCCTGGTTATGATAACTCAAAGTTCCATCGCCCAAACTGCTTACCAAAGGAGTATGGCCAACCAAAATCGTCAGTTCTTCCTCGGCAGTCGGCGCGGTTACCAAATCGACTTCTTCGTGAACAATGGTTTTTTCAATTGTATGAACCTCTAAAATAAGTTTTTTTGACATAATATTTTTACTTAACTTCTTCTATTCCGCCTTTCATATAAAACGCATTCTCTTCTTTGCTGTCATGTTTTCCTTCCAGGATCTCTTCGAAACCTTTTACCGTATCGGCCAGAGAGACGTATTTTCCGGCGCTTCCGGTAAAAACTTCCGCCACGAAGAAAGGCTGCGAGAAGAATTTTTGGATTTTTCTCGCGCGATACACGATAAGCTTGTCGTCTTCGGATAATTCATCCATACCCAAGATCGCGATAATATCCTGCAATTCTTTATAACGCTGCAAAACTTTTTGCACTTCGCGGGCTACCCGATAATGCTTCTCGCCAACGATTCGCGGTTCAAGCACCGTTGAAGAAGATCCGAGAGGATCAACTGCGGGATAAATTCCCAATTCCGTCAAAGCTCTGGAAAGAGTGATGGTGGAATCCAAATGCGAAAAAGTAGTAGCCGGAGCCGGATCAGTCATATCGTCCGCCGGAACATAAACCGCCTGGACGGAAGTAACCGAACCTTTTTTAAGCGATGTAATGCGCTCTTGCAATTCTCCCATTTCGCTGGCCAAAGTCGGCTGATAGCCAACCGCGCTCGGTAGCCTTCCCAGCAAAGCGGAAACTTCGCTTCCGGCCTGCGTGAACCTAAAAATATTATCAATGAATAAAAGCACGTCCAAATTTTTCTCGTCCCTGAAATATTCAGCCATTGTAATGCCGGACAATGCCACTCTCTGGCGAACCCCCGGAACTTCGTTCATTTGTCCGAACACCATAACGGTCTTGTCGAGCACTTTGGCGTTTTTCATTTCATGATACAAGTCATTTCCTTCACGAGACCTTTCGCCTACTCCGGTAAAGATCGAGAGTCCTTTATGGGCAAAAGCGATATTGCGGATCAACTCCTGGATCAAAACTGTTTTTCCCACGCCGGCGCCGCCGAAAAGCCCCACCTTGCCGCCTTTAACGAATGGAGCGATCAAATCAATGACTTTTATACCCGTTTCCAAAATTTCAACTTTTGTCGATTGCTCGGAAAAATGAGGAGCCTCGCGATGGATCGGCAATGTCGGCGCGCCTTTTATCGGCGCGCCATTATCAATCGGCTCGCCAAGCACATTCAAGAGCCTTCCCAGAACTTTTTCCCCGACTGGCACCGAGATCGGTGCCGCAGTATTCGCGACTTCCGACCCTCTCACCAATCCATCGGTCGAAGCCATAGCCACGGTCCGAACCCGTCCGGATCCCAAATGCGCCTGAACTTCCAAAATGATTTTTCGTCCGTTTTTCGTATGCGCAACCAAAGCATCATTGATCGTCGGAAGATCTTTCAAAAAATCAACATCAACGACCGGTCCGGTGATTTGTACTATTTTACCTGTATTCATAGTTTTATATTATCTAATTATTATTTTTAAAAAAGAAAATATTTTTAAACTTTATTTTTATTTTAAAATTTATCTTGATTTATGATTTAAGAGACCATTGTAATTATTGTTTTTATTCATAAAGCGTAAATCATATATCGTAAATCTTTCGAGCCTATTCTTCCATGACTGCCGCGCCGCCCACGATTTCCGCGATTTGGCTCGTGATCTGAGCCTGCCTCAATTTGTTATAGCTCAAAGTCAGATCATCGGCGAGTTCTTTGGCGTTCTTGCGGGAATTTTCCATTGCGATCATTCGAGCTGAATGCTCAGAGGCTTTTGTTTCAAGAAATAAAAAGTATAAACCCATTTTAAGCAAATGCGGAATTAAAGTCTCGGCAATAATGCTCGGCGTAGGCTCCACCTGATAAATTAATTCTTTTGAATTTAATGAATTTTCACTGAACTTCTTGGTCTCGATCAGCTTTTCAAGATTCTTGGAGGTCAGCGGCAAAAAAGCGCGCACGGTTGCTTTCTGCTTGACCGGAGAAATAAAATTCGAATAAATGACCGCAACCGATCCATACTCGCCTGACAAAAAAGACGAGATTATCAGCTTATGAATAGCTCCAATGTCAATTAGTTTCCAAAACGATTTATCCGGAAAAACCGCCAAAATATTGGCTTTTATCCTTTTTAAAAACGAGGCGCCTTTTTTCCCGACAACTATATAAGTAAGTTCTCTGCCTTCCTTCTCTTGCTCTGACTTGAAATCCAAAGCAACTTTCAATAAATTAGAGATCAGTCCGCCGCATAATCCTCGGTCGGGAGTTATCATTATTACCAGAACTTTTTTGGATTTTTTCTCGGTCACCAAAGGAGATTCTTCCAGGCTGAATCCATAGCGCTTCAAAAGCGCCAATATTTCCAAAGCGCGCAGAATATAAGGCCTCGCGTGCAATGTTTGCTCTTGCGCCTTCTTCATCCGGCTAGCCGCGATCGCGCCCATCGCTTTCGTGACCTTATAAATGCTGCTCACGGACTTGATCCTGAATTTTATTTCCTTGGAATTATTCATATTAATTCTTACTAACTTATTTTTATTTTCAATTCCTTATCAGCGCACATCTTACGAAACGAACCAATTTATTTTTGAATGCATTTGGTGAAACCCATGCAATCAAAAATAATTGGGAGTTTCGCCGGTTAAAATGATATTCGAACCCCTCCTAACGATTATCTTTTATACAACTTTAAAATTTTCTTTCGCCTCTTGGATTGCTTTCTTGATATTTTCTTCGATCTCCGGCGTTATTTCCCTCGTTTGGCGGATTTTTTTCAGCAATTCAATATTCCTTGTTTCCAATTCCTTATACAAATATTTCTCGAATTTGGAAACCTTATCCAGCTCAATGTCTTCAAGATATCCATTAACACCGGCGTAAAGCGAGACCACTTGCTTTTCAAAAGGCAGCGGTTCAAACTGATCCTGCTTCAGAAGTTCGGTCAGGCGCTTGCCGAGCTCAATGCGTTTCTTGGTCGCTTCATCGAGATCGGAACCGAATTGCATAAACGCGGCCAATTCTCTGAATTGCGCCAGATCCAATTTCAATCTTCCTGATACTTTCTTCATGGCTTTTGTCTGGGCCGCCGAACCGACGCGCGAAACCGAAATACCCACGTTCATTGCCGGCTTCATTCCGGAATAAAACAGATCGCTTTCCAGGAAGATCTGGCCATCGGTGATCGAAATAACATTGGTAGGAATATAGGCGGTCACATCTCCGGCTTGAGTTTCGATGATCGGCAAAGCAGTGAGCGATCCGCCGCCTTTGGCGGCATTAAGTTTTGCAGCGCGCTCCAATAATCTCGAATGCAAATAAAACACATCCCCGGGATAAGCTTCGCGTCCTGGCGGCCGGCGGAGCAAAAGCGACACTTCTCGATATGCCCATGAGTGCTTTGACAGATCATCATAGATCACCAAAGCATCTTTGCCTTTGTCCCGGAAATATTCTCCCATCGTGCATCCGGCAAACGGAGCCAGATACAAGAGACTCGCCGAATCGCTGGCGGATGCCACCACGATCGTGGTATAAGCCATTGCTCCGCGCTTTGTCAGCTCGTCAACTATTTTTGCCACCTTGGCATTTTTTTGTCCGATAGCCACATAAATGCAATAAACAGGCCGTTCTTTTTCATTGATCTGATTAAGAATAGTATCAACGACAATCGCTGTTTTTCCGATCTGCCTGTCGCCGATGATCAACTCTCTTTGCCCTCGCCCGATCGGGATCATCGCGTCGATCGCTTTGATGCCAGTTTGCAAAGGATAATTGACCGATTCCCGGTCAATGATCGATGGCGCTTCGCGCTCCACCGGACTCGTGTTTTTCGCTCTGATCGGACCTTTTCCGTCGATCGGATTTCCCAAAGTATCAACCACTCTGCCAAGCAATTCCTCGCCGACCGGCACTTCCAAAATCTTTCCGGTAGATTTTACCAAATCGCCTTCCCGTACGTTAGCCGCCGAACCCAACACGATCGCTCCGACCAGATCTTCTTCAAGATTGCTGGCCAAACCATATGTTGATTTATTGTCCTTGCTGATAAATTCCACCATTTCTCCATACATTACCTTGCTCAATCCTTTGATATGGCTGACGCCGTCCCGGACTTTCAAAACACGGCCGACATTTTCAAAATTAGCATCTTCCTTTATGCCTTTTATTTTCGCTTTTAAACTTTCGATTATGTAGTCGCTATTCGTTTGAGAAATTTTTGTTGTCATATTAATTAATTATAAGATGTTTAAACTTATTTATATAGCTTTGCAAACTTTTATCAAAATAATCTTCTCCGCTCTCGATCATGATCCCCCCGCCAATAGAGAGATTAACCTCGCGCTGCATCTCTATTTTTGAAGAAAATATTTTTTCCAGTTTTTTTGAAATTTCCTCTACCGTCTTATCTGAAAGCGCTACCGCCGTAGTGATCGTAACATTCTTAACGCCGCTTTTTTCGTGCTCTATTTTTTCGATCTCTTTAAAAATATCGGATAAATTTTTTCCATCATTATTCCTCTCGATGATCTTTAAAAAATTATCAAGATAGGCCTCTCTTTTTTCTTTTGGCGCGCCGTCCAGCGCTTCCAGAAGAGACTTAGCGTATTTTATCGGAGTTATTTTCATAGCTTGAATATTAAAACTTATTTCTGTCATTGCGAGGAGTCGAAACGACGAAGCAATCTAAATTCGAGATCTGAGATTGCCGCGCTCCCTTTGGTCGCTCGCAATGACAAAAAAACTTATTTTAAACTATTTTGCTTACATCGCCGAGACTATATCTTTGGCGATTTTTTCCTGCTCATCTTTGGTCATGTTTTTTTTGAAAAACTTCTCAACCAAAAGCACTGCCAAGCCTCCGGTTTCTTTTTCCAGATCTTTAAGCATCTGCTCTTTCTCACGGCGGATGATGCCTTTTGCTTCGCCTACCAATTTATCGCTGGCAGTTTTTGTCTGAACCAATATCCTGCTTTTTTCTTCCTCGGCCGCCAGTGTCGCCTTATTCACCAGATCTTTTGACTGAACACGTGCCTCGCGCATTTCCAGATCTTTAGCCTGCTCAAGATTTTTAAAATCTTCCTCGATCTTTTTGGCTTCTTTGAGGCTTCGCGAAATGGTATTTCTCCTTTTTTGGAACATATCCAACATAGGCTTGTAAAGAAGCTTATACAAGATCACGATAAGAATGGTAAAATTAACCAGCTGAGCCGCCAAAAGCTTCCAGTCAATGCCTAATTTTGAAAATAGATCGGTCATATTAAATTAAAAATTTAAAATGAAAAATTAAAAAATTAGAAGTTTTAAATTTTTCATAAAAACTTAAAACGCATTATTTTTAGGCGAATTTTATGATCAATGCCACGACCAAAGCGTAAATAGCGACTGCTTCAGCGAATGCGATCGCCAAAATCGCCATAGTTTGCACCTTGCCGGCTGCTTCCGGATTTCGGCCGATCGCTTCAACTGCTTTGGATCCGATCATGCCGATTCCGATCGCCGGGCCGACTGCGCCAAGAGCGATTGCGATTGCGGAGGCTAATAATGCTATTGATTCTGTTTCCATAGTTTTTTCATCATTTTATGCTATAGAATAAATGTTTATTTTACAGCTTTACAATGATTATTTATTAAATTAATTTTATTTAAAGGCTGAATTATAAATTTAAAATTTTAAATGAAATCCCAAATTATTAAAATATTTATCATTTGGAAATTCAGTCATTGATTTAAAATTGAAAATTCAGACTTTAAAATTTTATTTAACTCTAGTGTTCTTCATGCGGCGTTACCGCCATTTTCAGGAAAACCAAAGTAAGCATCGCGAAAATAAACGCCTGGATCACTCCCACAATCACTTCCAAAAAATAAAAAGGCAGCGGCACCACGTACGGCACCAGAAATGAAATTACCAAAAGCAGAACCTCTCCCGCGAAAATATTGCCGAAAAGCCTAAAAGAAAAAGAAACCATTTTAGCAGTTTCTCCTATTAGTTCCAAAATCCCGACAAAAAACAAAATTGGATTTTTGAAATTGATGAATTTTTTTCCGTACTTGAACACTCCCAATGCGGCAACTCCGAAAATTTGCGCCGCTCCCACCGACACGATCGCGAGCGCCAGCGTAAAATTCAGATCAGCGCTGGTAGAGCGGAACAGCGGCACGAGTATTTCTTCTCCTTTATGCCCTTCTTCCCAAATTCCGATGCTCCCCACTCCGGGGATAAGCCCAAGCCAGTTGGCAAGCAACACCAGAAGAAAAATAGTCGCGACAACCGGAAAAAACTTTTTTGTCTGCTTATCGTTGCCAGTAACGCCTTCAATTAAATTATATAATGCTTCAATTATCACTTCCGCGAAATTCTGCAATCCGCTCGGCACTGTCCTCATTTTTCTGGTCGCGAAATAAGCGAATATGATTAAAATCGCCATTGCAATCCACGAAATAAGCAATGAGTTAGTGATCGCAAATGATCCAATCGTTATAATATGTTCCGGAAGGAAAGAGATATTCAACATATTGCGTTTTACGCTTAAAAATTCATTTAAACTTCATCTGCACCAAGAAAGCTCTATTATAGACCATAAATGTAAAAAAATCAAGCCCTCGAAAAAAAATTTATGTGGATATCGTTTTGTTATGTGGATTACTTAAAACAACGGCAAAAATACGGTTAGCTGCCGCAAAACAAAAACCGCCCTCGCAAAGAGGACGGTTTTTGTATACGCTTTTTATGCGCGTGCTACATTTACGGCAGCAAGGCCTTTTTGGCCTTCTTCGACTTCGAAGGAGACAGCATCGCCAACTTTTAATTCGGCAAATGTGACGCCATTCAAATTCTTAGAGTGAAAGAAAAGATCTTTTGTTTCGCCTTCGCGAGCAATAAATCCATATCCTTTGTCCGTAAGAGTTTTAATTGTTCCGTTCATTTGATTGTTTTTGTTATTTTAATGATATTCCTAAAAGAGAAACTCGACTACTTTTCTACATCTTATTTAATATACATAGTATATACTAAAAATCAAATTCTGTCAAGGACATTCTTTATCATCTCCAGTTTTTTCACTCTTGATAATAATTTAATTCTGGCTTCTTCCTGAGAAGCAGACGACCGATTACGGAATTTTTTTGAATAAACTATCTTTACCGGCTGGCGAGACCTGGTATATTTCGCGCCCAGACCGGAGGAGTTGTGTTCCTGCACCCTACGTTTTAGGTCAATAGTAATTCCGGTATACAAACTTCCATCCGCGCATTTAAGAATGTAGAGATAATACATACTATTTGGATCTCGCCTCTCCGGCGAGTCCGCCCACTGGCGGATTAAATCTCCCCTTCAGCACCTCTCTCGCCACCTCCCTGTCATCCCACGGAATTTTTTTATCTCCCCAAACCATAAATTGTTCCGAGCCTTTGCCAGTAATTAAAATAACATCGTTTTTAGCCGCTAAATCCACAGCTTTCCTGATCGCTTCACGCCGGTCTAAAATTCGAAACAAATTCTCGCCATTTTTTTTATTCTTAATTCCACTCAACACTTGCTCCATAATTGATTCCGCGTCCTCGGAATACGGATCTTCGTTGGTGACGATCACAATATCGGCGAATTGATCCGCCAGCGCGCCGGCTCGAGCCCGATAAGTCTTATCCCTGTCGCCTGTCCCGCCCAGAACCGCGATCAGGCGATTTTTCACATATGGCTTGATCGCTTCATAAACATTTTTCAAAGAATCCGGCGAATGGGCATAATCCACTATTACCTCAAAATCCTGCGCATCGGATGTTTTTATCTTTTCCAATCTTCCCGGCACTCCGCTTATACCAGCCAAAGCTTTTCTTATTATGTCCGATTCTACAGCTTCAGACACTCCGAGCGCAATGGCTGCTAAAGCATTATAAACGCTAAACTTGCCAGGGATATTCAAAACAAACTCTCCTAGTTCTCTTCCTTGATGCAGGACATTAAATTTAACTCCTCCGCTGGATAATTGAATATTTCGCCCCATTAACTCATCGTTATCCTTCAACCCAAAACTTAATATTTTGATATCTCGCCTCTTCGGCGAGTCCGCCCACTGGCGGATTAAATTTTGACTTTGCTCGTCGTCTCCATTTATTATCACCTCTTCTGTTTTCGATCCGATCATTTCCAAATGCACATCTCTATATTCATCAGCATCTTTATGATAATCCAAATGATCCGGCATCAAATTGGTGATCACTGCTTTGTGAAAATCTATTCCAAAAAGCCGGCTTTGTATCAACGCGTGACTCGAAACCTCAATCACCGCGTAATCACAATTTTTTTTCACCGCCTCGCGCAAAAATTTCTGCAAAAAAAATGGCGACGGGGTCGTCAGTTTTTCCGTATTCAAAGATTCCTCGCCAACAACTCTCATATTGGCAGTCGAAAACATCGCCACCCTGTGCCCGGCTCTTTCTAAAATGCGAGTGATCAAATTGGTGGTGGTAGTTTTCCCTTTGGTGCCGGCCACGCCGATAACTCTTAATTTCTTAGCCGGAAAGCCGAAATAAAAAGCCGCCGCCATTCCTCGCAGCTTATGCGTAGCCAAAATCAGCTCTCTGGGAATTATTTTTTTAAGAAACAATTTTAGACTATAAAACATATGGCAAAATCATAAAATTAAATTCGGCCAAATTATGACACAAAGCTCCATAAACCTGAATCGCCTATGGAGCTTTGTAAAATATCTTTCTACTTCGCCAATTGACCATCGATAATTTCCTTGAATTGCTCAAAAGACAAAGCTCCGCCTGTAAATTCATCTCCGACAAAAAACGCCGGCGTACCGCCAATTCCAAATTCGGTTCCAATTTTAATATCGTTAGCGATCTTATCTTTGAATTTTCCGGAATCGGTGCAGTCTTTGAACTTTTTAGCGTCTAACTTTAAATTTCTGGCGTATTTGGTAATGGAAGCTTTATCAAGTTTGGCTTGATTGGCAAAAAGCACATCTCCCATTTCGAAAAATTTTCCCTGATCCCCGGCGCATTCCGCCGCTTCGGCCGCAAACTCCGCTTCCGTGTGAGCCGGCAAAGGAAAATTCTTGAAAACCAACCGCACTTTATCCGGATAAGCGGCTAAAACCTGTTTTACTACGTCATTTTCCGACTTGCAATACGGACATTGAAAATCGCTGAATTCTATGATCGTCACCGGCGCTGTCTCCGGGCCTTTGAACCGGTCTTCGGCTGAGATTTTTGGCAACTCTAAAAATTTTCCTTGCGGTATGCCGCTGGCGGCAGAATTAAGATAATATAAATTATTTTTATTTTCCATCACAGTTTTGATCTTTTCAAAGATCGCCGCCTTCTCAATGCCGGTATCGAAAAACAAAGCGGGTAATGACTTGATACTAAAATCCGCGATCAATTTCTTTCCTTCGGTGGAATTAAAATCAACTTCTTTAACCGACAAAGTCGGAATAGCCGCGGCTTTGATCTGGCTGATAACGTCGTTCGTATCGCATTTGGCGCAATTTTTATCATTTACTATTTTAAGGCCAACGATCGGTTCATCGAGAGAAACCCATGTTTTCCCCTGAAAAGAAAAAGGCGGATTTTTGAACATCTTGCCATAATAGATCGAATTATAATATACCGAGCTCCCAATGATCCCCGCTATTAGAGCGACAACAAGCGCTATCGCCAATGCCTGCGGTTTTTTCGCTATAATGTTTAATATGTTTTTAATGTTTAGCATGTTTTTCCAGTCTATCTTGCCTTTCGGGCTCTCAATACCTTCCGCTTCGTCAGGATTGCTTTCGAAAAAGACTTCTTCCGCTTCGGTATAAGTGACTGCGGAATCTTGCAAATCCTTATTCTTACTTGATTCTCCTCCCTTTTTCACCTCGTTGTCATTTTGAGTGTCTGCCATATGTTTTTTTACCGCCGACCGGCGGATGATTAAAAATATTAAACAAATTAACGAAAATATAAACACGCCTGCCGATATATACTGCGACGGCGTATATCCGGAATATCGCGGATCGCAAACTGCCAGATCACTACACCGCAAAAAATCCAGAAAAAACCTGATTCCACTATACCATAGAACAAAAAACAAGAAAAGTGCGCCTTCGGCTTTTATCTTGGTTCTTAAAAACCAAAAAACGATAAACATTGCCAGGCCATTGAGCGACATATAAATCGCTATCGGGTGCCGAAAAGAGCCATCCAGATATTCTTGCGCCCAAGGTAAAGTTGTTTTGGTGCCGATATGCAGATCCGCTATCGCGCAGCCGATCCGGCCAATAAATTCTCCGATCGCGAAAGACGGCACTAAAATATCAATAATTTTCCAGCCATTAAGTTTTTTAAGCCTTAAATAAGCGCCGACCAAAATCATTACGCCTATTGCTCCGCCCAAGAACATCAATCCTCCTTCTTTAATGCTGAAAATTTCAGCCTGATTCCGGCTGAAATGATCCCAATTTTCCAATATAAACGCCGCTCTCGCGCCGGCTACTCCGCCGACCAATGTCAAAATCGCCAGATCAAAAATATGATCCGCTTTGATATTCTTGCGCTTTGCTTCTTTTAGAGCAATGAACAAAGCCAGAGCAAATGCCAGCCCCGCAAACAAGCCCCAAACATTTAGGGTTAAAGGACCGATATGAATTGTCGCTAAGTTATAATACGGGATCATAGTATTAGATTAAGATAAATTGGTATAATTAAAACCGAGAAACGCTTAAGCGCGAATCCCAGGAAGATATTTTTGATTCTCTATATAATACACTGCCTTTCGTTTCTTGACAAATTAATACTTTTTATTTTCCTAAATATAAATGAATTTAAATTTATTAATTTATGCATAAGTTCACATACATCTTGCACTCCATGAAACCCTAAATGGAGTTTTACAATTCAATCCATTCTAAATATACTGGTATTAAAGGTTTTATCACCTTGTATAATTACGCCTTAAAATACCAATATATGATCACTGCC